>JBBASN010000026.1:0-24845 GCA_040399225.1 Prochlorococcaceae cyanobacterium
TCGGCGCCGCGTGCGCGCCGCTGCTGGCCCAGCGCTGGGAGGAGGGCTGGCACCGGCCGCTGGCGGACTGGCGGGAGCAGCTGGGAATCGCTGCGCTGGTGGAGCGCAGTCCGTTTGCGGCCAAGGAGAGTCTATAAAACCATAGGTTAGTGCAACCGCAAAAGACTCACGTTTACCCGTGAACGCGTGCAGACAGGAATAAAGTTTGCTGGAGCAAGGCCAAACAGGCTTACGAATGCCTAACAACTATTTGGGCGGACCCGCCTAAGTCGCACCGATTGCCTCGGCTGTCCGCCTAAGACGCAGCTCTCGCAAGGCTTGCAGGCATCAGAAGGCTTGCGGCACAACCGATCTAACGCCTCCAAGGGATCTGTCTCAGCATCTTATGTGGATCCGCCTAAGATGTGTTCACTGTGTTACAAAGCATCGCGTATGGCCGTCCAAGCCCGATTTAAGGAATTCATGTATATTTGATCTTTTCAGCTAAGCAGGCTCCAATATGCGCAGAGTAGATCGCTTATTGGAAAACTTAATACCACTAATCCTACAGTAAGCATTCTTGCTCCGGCTTCCGATCCTTCAAACGCTAAATGGATGGTTTCTGTGAACCACAATGCCGGCCCTGCTCCCTTTCGTGAACACCTCCACACAGCAAACAAGATTCTAGCTGTCATGAGCGCTTTTAGACCATTGTGTTCATGGCGAACAGTGGTTATCGGGCCCGGTATCCACGTGTAGCGGCTTCTACAGGAGGTCGGCGGATCTGATGACGCCCATCGGGCCGCTCTTGAAAACGTGTATTTCGGTCATGGTGGTGTCTTTCCCGCCCTCTTGCAGATGGGTTGCGAACGAATGGCGGCATCATTGACATCTGGACGCCTTGGTGATGCGAGCCTGCAGCTCCTCCCGGTAGGGCTGGATCAGCCCCCCCACCAGGTTCGTGTCTGTGCTGGGCTGATTGGCTCACTCAGCCAGCAGCGCCAGGGCGCTGGCCAATGTGTCGGCCTCCATGGCCGGCTTGTCGTGACGCCAGCGGGCGATGCGAGGAAAGCGCACGGCGATGCCGCTCCTGTGGCGCGTCGAGCGCTGCAGACCCTCAAAGGCCAGCTCGAACACCTGCAGCTGCTGCACCGCCCGCACCGGCCCGAAGCGCTCGGTGGTGTGGCTGCGGATCCAACGGTCGAGCGCGGTGATCTCGGCGTCGTCGAGGCCGGAGTAGGCCTTGGCGAAGCTCACCAGCTGGGGCGGGTTCGCCACAGCTTGATCTGCAGTGCTGACATCGCCGAAAGTAGGGGCCCGATCCCATAGCCCGAAGGTGTAGTCGGTGAACAGGTTGGCGCGGCGGCCGCTGCCGGCCTGGGCATAGAGCAGCACGGCATCCAGGGTGTACGGGTCGCGCTTGTGCTTCCACCAGTGGCCCCGCTTGCGGCCGGCCAGGTAGGGCGAGGCCAGGGCCTTGAGCATCAGCCCCTCGGCGCTGGCGGCGGCGGCCTGCTGGCGCAGGGGCTCCAGTCGCTCCCAGCTCCCCAGCGCCAGGCGGGGGGAGAGGCGTAGGAGCCCGGCCGTAGGAGTGGGTGTCGTCTGCGGCACCTGCTGGATCAGGGCTTCCAGGGCGGCGCGGCGCTGGCTCAGGGGTGCCTGGCGCCGGTCCTCGCCCCCCTGCTCCAGCAGGTCGTAGACCACGAAGGTCGCTGGACAATCGGCCAGGAGCTTCTTTCCCGGTGCCTTGCGGCCCAGGCGCCGCTGCAGCTGGGCGAAGGGCGCGGGCTGCTGCGCATCGGCCGTCCACACCAGGATCTCGCCATCGAGCACGGTGCCGTTCGGAAGGGCGGCGGCTGCGGCGACCAGCTCGGGAAAGGCGGCGTTGATCAGTTCTTCGCCGCGGCTCCAGAGAAAGCTCTGTCCGGCGCGGCGGATCAGCTGGCCGCGGATGCCGTCAAATTTCCACTCCACCAGCCAGGCGCTTGCGGGCCCGGGCAGGGGCATGCCGCCTTCGGCAAGCCCCTCCTCCAGCTCCAGCGGTGAGGCCAGAAAAAAGGGATAGGGGCGGCTGGGCACCGCCTCCTGCTGGGCGGCGGGGGCCAGCAGGGCCTGGAAGGCCTCGGCGCTGGGACGGAAGCCGCCCATCAGCCGGTGCTGCAGCAGCGCCTCCTCCAGGCCGCTGAGCTGGGCCAGGGCCCGCAGCACCAGCCCCTGGCCCACGCCCACCCGCAGGCCGCCGGTGAGCAGCTTGTTGGCCACCAGCAGTTCGGCCGGGTCGAGCCCCTGCCACAGCCGGCGCACCGCCTCGGCCTGGTCGTCATCCTCCAGGGCGGCGGCGTTGGGCAGCAGCGTGTCCATCCAGCGGTGCAGTGGCGCGGCTGCCCAAGGCTCCTCACCGCTGGACTGGCCGTCGCCTGCCTCCCCAGCCACCTGGTGCCAGAGCAGGGCAATGGTCTCGGCGGAATCACCCACGTGGGCGTAGCAGTCGTCGAACAGCCATTCGGGCAGGGGCGAGCCCTCCAGGCAGATCTGGCGCAGGCGGCGGCCGGTGATCAGCCGCTTGCCCTGCTTGCCCAGCAGCACGTGCAGGGCCCAGGCGGCATCGGTCGGCTCGCTCTCTGCGAAAAAGGCCACCAGGGCCGCCACCCTGGCGCTGGTGCCGCCGCTGGCGTCGAGGGAGCTGTAGAGGGCGGCGAACCGGCGCATGGCGCTGCGGGCGGCGCAGTGGGGAGGATGGGCTCAGCGCAGACCCTATGCGAGATGGGTGAAACCCCGGTGCCCGATGGTCACGACCGCCAGTGGGAGCTCAACCGCCGCAATTTTCAGGGGCGCTGGTGCGGGGCCAGCCAGTGGTTCCTGCGCGATCAGCTGGGGGCGCTGGATCTGCGGCGGCCCAGCCGGGTGATTGCCGACACCTGCTACGCCATCAGCTTCAGTGACGCCGACACGGGCGCGTGGGATGGAGCCGGCCTGCTGTTCGCCCCCGGCGGCCGCCGCTGCCTTCCCCTCAGCCGGGCCGGCTACAACAGCGGCGGCCAGTGCTGGCAGTTCGAGGGGGCCGGCGGGCAGTCGAGCCTGGCGGTGGATCCGGCCCAGAGCCGCTTCGGGCACGAGATCAACCTCTTTCTTCAACACCCCGGGCTCCAACACCCCGGGGGCCGCTCCCGCTCGATGCTGGTGCTGCTCTGGGGCCAGCAGGAACCAGGCGGGGAAGGAGCGGGCCACGGCTTGCCTGGCTGGCAACTGGATGCAGTAGGGGCGGTGCCGTTCCGCTGCAGCCTCTCGGGCGCCGTGGAGCCGCCCCGGCCCCAGCGGCCATGGCAGGACCTCCTGGACGAGCAGCGGGGCTGGCCGGGCGTGCTGGAGCGCCTGCAGCCCGGCGCCTGGCCCAACCACGATCCCCTGCCCGAGCCCTGCGACCCGTTTGATCCGGCCCTGTTCCACCAGGAGCCGCCGCAGGCTGGCCAGCAGCTGGTGGCGGGTTGCGTGGACGGCCTGGTGTTCGCCGTTCCCGAGACCCTGCCCGCCGCTGGCTTCAGCCTGCAGGTGGGCTGCCGGCTGGCCCCCCAGCGTTTCGATCTGATCAGCATTCACTTCGGCGCCGACCAGCGCCTGGAGTGCTGGGAGCGGCGGCGCTTCAGTGCGGCCGCCGGCTCCACCACAGCCGGCTGAACAGGCCCTGGAACAGCTGCAGGGGCGGTTCCAGGCCGTTGGTCGCCAGGGCTGCCGCCAGTCGGTCTCCGTCGAGCGAGAACACCCGGCTGTTGCGGCTGGCCAGGATCAGCTCCACCCGATCGGCGGGCACGCCCTGTTGCAGCCAGCGGCTGCGGGCCACCGCCAGCACCCGCTGCAGCACCTCGGGGCTGGCATCCTCGCTGTAGCTGCTCAACAGCAGCTGGCCCCCTGGCGCCACGGCCGCGCACAACTGGCCCAGCAGTTGGTCCTGCTCGGCCGGCGGCAGCAGATGCAGCACGTGGTGGCAGATCACGGCAGCAAACTGATGGCCCGCCAAGGCTGGGCAGTGCTCCAGGGGCTGGGGGACCCATGTACAGCGGTGGCTGGCTGCCTGGGCTTCGACCCGCTGGCGGCAGCCGGCGAGCATCTGCTCGCTGGGCTCCACCACCGTGAGCTGGGCCAGGGGCATGGCCTGCAGCAGCCCTTCGAGTTCCTCTCCAGGCCCCGGACCCACCACCAGGGCTGAGCTGGCATTTGGGCAGGCGGCGGCCAGGGCGGCGGCCCCGAGCTCCAGCAGGGTGTCGTAGCCCGGCACCGACTGGCGGATCGTGGCGGCGTACTGGCGGCCGTAGTCGCCGTCAAAGTCGAGCCCGGCCATGGCCACGGGAGCTGCAGCCGCCTCAGGCTGCCAGCAGCGCGGCCCAGGCGGGCGCCAGGGCGGCGGGCACGGGCCGGGGTTGATAGTCGCGCGGGTCGCTGGGGCCGTGGCGGAGCACGGCGTTCACCACCACGGCCGGCTGGCGGCCGCCGTTGATGGCGCCATGGGGCACCCCGGGCGGAATCCGTACCCACGTGGGTTCGTCCTCCCGCAGGGTGATGCGGCGCAGGCTGCCGGCCTGGAGCACGATCAGGTCGATGGCGCCGCGCAGCACCATCAGCTGGTCGGTCTGGCGGCGGTGGCAGAACAGTTCGCCGCGGGCGCCGCTGCTCACCTCGGCGATCAGGGTTTCGTGGCTGGGCTGGGGGGCACTGAACAGGGTGGCGCCGGCCATGGCGGCCTGGCGGGGCAGGAGTTCGATCTGGCGAGCGAGGGGCATGCGACAACACCTGCGAGTGTGTGAAGCTTCGCGACAGTCCCGTGATGCGGCGCGTTGTCTTTGGTACAAAATTGGGTTTGTGTCAGTGGTTGCTGGCCTGGGTGCAGCCTTAGCGCTCAGGCCAGCGACGTGATCGTGCTGCTGTCCACCTGGTAGAGCCCATCGGCAAAGGGCCTGCTCCCCCCGCCCAAGGCCTCCAGTTGCGCAAAGCCTGTCGCCATGAGGGTGTTGCGCGCTCCGATCACGGCATCCCCCTGGATCTGGTAGAGGCCAGGTGGAAGCACCAGGATGTCGAAGCCGCGACCGCCGCGCACGCTGGCCGGTTCCTGGGTGCCCCAACCCAAGGAGCTGGGGTTGGCGGCAAAGCCGATGAAGCGATCGTTGCCTGGCCCCAGGTCCAGGGGGCCAGGCGCGTAACCGGTGGCCAGGCCGCCGTGGCGCACATCCACAGTGTCGTTGCCCTTGCCGGTTGTCAGTCCGCCATCGTCGAGCACCAGTCCGGCCAGGCGGCCGTAGGCCACGATGCGGTCGTTGCCCTTGCCGGTGTCCACGCTGCCCAAGGTCACGTCGAGCCCAATCCAGGGACGGCTGCGGCTGGTGCCCTGCCGGGCCTCGATCAGATCGTCACCGGAGCCGGTGTCCAGGTAGCCAAGCAGACTGATGGCCTTGGCGTCGCCCTCGCCGCTGATCGTGTCAGCGCCCTTGCCTGTGCTGATGGCGGTGTCGTGGGCGTCGAGCCCGCCGATTGCCACCAGTTCATCGGTGCCGCCCCCTGTGCGGATCCAGGCCTCATCGAGGTCGATGCCGGCTTCACCGGGGGCGCCGATGATGCCCAACACCCGGTCGTTGCCGCCTTTGAGGTGCAGCTGGCCGCCACGGCCGATCGTGAGGGCCGGGCGGCGGCGGCTGCCCCGCACCAGGTCGTCGCCGCTGGTGCCCGTGAGCCGGCGGCGCAGGGGGGCGTCGAGTACGAAGGTCATCGTCACACACCCGCTCTGCCATCACCCTTCACGCTAGGCAGTTGGGCTGGGGAAGGTGATCCAGGGCGTCTGTTGTCATTGCTGCGCAGCCCGCACCAGCAGGTTCAGGGTGCCCCGGGCGCTGGCGGTGAGCGCAGGCGGCGCGCCATGGTCGTGGTCGTGCAGGCAGGGCAGGGAACTGCCACCGGGCATCGCCTGGCTGCGGGCGCCGTCGCTCTCGCGCCGGAAGATCGTGCGGCCCTCCTTGATCGTCTCCAGCACGGCGATGTCCTTGATCGTGGCCGGATCCACCGAGAGCGGGTTGCGCTCCAGGATCACCAGGTCGGCCAGCTTGCCCACCTCCAGGGTGCCCTTGCTGCGCTCCTCCTTGATCTGCCAGGCGGCGTGGGCGGTCACCGCCCTCAGGGCCTGGTAAGGGCTCACCCGCTCGGCGGGGCCGATCACCAACCCTGAAGGAGTGCGGCGGTTCACGCCGGCATCCACCAAAGCCAGTACCCACGGCTGGGGCGACACCGGCGCGTCGTGGCTGAAGGTGTAGGGGATGCCGTTGCGGGCCATGGTGGCGGCGGCCATAGCCCTGGCGGCCCGCTCCGCACCCCAGAGTTTCACCACGGTTTCGCCGCCGGGGATCAGGCCGGTGGTGAGGAAGCTGGGCACCGCACCAACCGCCTTCATGCGCTGGATCTGGTCGGGCCGCAGGTAGCTGGCGTGGATGAACACGGGCCGGTGGTCGGCCATGCCCTGGCTGGCCACCGTCTTCTCGATGGCGCGCAGCGCCTGTTCCGCTGCCGCGTCGCCATTCATGTGCATGTTGATCTGCACGCCGCTGCGCCACCAGCGGGCGAAGGCCGCCTCCAGCACCCCATCGGGGATCTGCTGGTAGCCGCGGAAGCCCGGCTCGGTGCCGGGCGGGTTCATGGCATAGGGCTGGCTCATCCAGGCGGTGGGGATGGAACCATCCAGCCAGAACTTGATCCCCCCCAGCCGCACCCGGTTCACATAGCGCTTGTCGAGGTCTGGCCGCAGCTGCAGCAACCGGCCGCTGGCGTCGGCCGTACCGCCGGCCGCTTCGCTCACGATCCCTTCCTGCCGCCGGAAGTCACCATCACCCCTGGGGTTGAGCTTGCCGTAATCCGCCACCACCCGGGCGGCGGCGCCGGCCATGGCCTCCACGTTGGAATCCTTGGCGCAGATGTAGAGGTCGAGGCTGAGCAGCCGCTTGTCGATGGCGTTGCGCACCAGGTCGATGTCGTCGCTACCCAGGCCGATGCCGCAGTCCTGGGCGGTGGTCTGGCCGTAGCTGGCCCAGAGCGCGCTGGCGCGGGTGGCCACGGCGTCGGCCGTGGTGCCGGTGAAGGGCGGCCGCTTTTCGCGCACCAGGTTGAGGGCCGTTTCCTCGGCCTTGCCCGCCAGGCTGCGGCCGTCCGGACCCCGCTCGAACTTGCCGCCTTCCGGATCCGGCGTGGCGGCGCTGATGCCTGCCGCGCGGAAGGCGGCTGAATTCATCGCCCCGGCATGGCCGGAGCTGTCCACCACCATCACCGGCCGATCGGCCGACACCGCATCCAGTTCGGCCACGCTCGGGTAGCGCTCCAGATCGCTGGCACGGAAGCCGAAGCCCACGATCCACTCGTCGGGCCCCACCTTCGTGGCCTGCTCCTGCATGCGCCGCACGATCTCGGGAATCGAGCCGGCACCGAACAGGTCGGCATCGATCAGGTTCTTGCCGAAGTAGATGAAGTGACCGTGGGTGTCGATGAAGCCGGGCAGCAGGGTCTTGCCCTGGAGATCCACCACCTTGGTGGCGGCGGAGCGGGGTGCTGAGGCCAGGGGGCCGGCGTGCACGATGCGGCCGCCCGCTACCGCCAGGGACTCCACCGTGCCCGGCTGCTCGCCGGCCATCGTGAGGATGGTGCCGCCGGTGTAAAGGGTTTCGGCTGAGGGTCTCGGCGCCGCACCGGCAGCGGGCATCCCGCTGCTCAGGCCAAGGATCAGAAGCGGCAGCAGGCTGCGGAGGCGCTCAGGCATGGAGGGAAAACGGCCCGACGCCTGGACCGTAGAAACAGCCAGCCAGCCCGTCAGCCCTGTTGCGTTTTCGGTTGCTGTGATTGCGTTTGTGATGCAGGTGCCAGGGTTAGCGGTTCCCTTGCTGCGCAACCTGTGCGTGCCTTCGCCCTTGCCCTGATCCTGCTCACGGGGCTGCCAACTCCGGCTCTCGCCGATGGCGGGTTGCGCCGCCAGGCCGAGGCGCTCCAGGCGGAAGCGGCCTTCGCCAGCTCGGCTCTGGTTCAGGACTCCTCCGCGCTGTCTCCCTGATTCCCCCGGCTGGCCCCGGCGTCCTCGGGCGAATCCCCACCATCGTTCCGCTGCCGCTGGAAGTCCCCCTCCAGGGGTTCGGCGTTGATGCCCTCCACCTCGCGCAGGTAACGGGCCAGGCCGTGGCTGTTGCCGTGGGTCACGTACACCTGGCGGGCGCCGCTCTGGCGCACGCTGGCCAGCAGACCGGGCCAGTCAGCGTGGTCGCTGAGCACGAAGCCCCTCTCATAGCCGCGGCGGCGGCGGGCGCCGCGCACGGCCATCCAGCCGCTCACAAAGGCCGTCTGCGGCAGCTTGAAGCGCTTCATCCACGGGGAGCGGTGGGCCGAGGGCGGGGCGATCACCAGCCTGCCCGCCAGGCTCTGGCCACGGGGGATGGCGCTGGCCGGCAGGGTGGGCGGCAGCCGCACCCCGGCTTCGCGGTAGGCCGGCATCAACGCCTCCACGGCGCCGTGCAGCACGATCTCGTTGCCTTCGCCGCCGGGTTGGTCGCCTGTGCCCACGCCGATCGCCGCCAGCTCGGCCAGCAGCCGCTGGGCCTTGCCGAAGGCATAGGCGAACAGGATCGAGGGCCGCTCCGGTGCCGCCTGCCACCACTGCAGAATTTCGCGAGCCACCACGGCACCGCTCTGCCAGCGGTAGATCGGCAGCCCGAAGGTGGCTTCGGTGATGAACACATCGGCCTGCACGGGCTCAAACGGCGCGCAGCTGGGGTCGGCGCAGCGCTTGTAGTCGCCGCTCACCAGCCAGCTCTCGCCGCCCGCCTCCAGGCGGATCTGGGCGCTGCCGAGCACGTGGCCGGCGCTGTGGAACGACACCCGCGCATCGCCGATGCGGTGCAGCTGGCCGTAGTCCACCGGCAGCAGGTTGATCTCAGCGCCAAGCCGCTGGCGCAGGATCCGCTCGCTGGCGCCCACCGCCCAATACTCGCCGCAGCCGGGCCGGGCATGGTCGGCATGGGCATGGGTGATCAGGGCGCGGGGCACCGGCCGCCAGGGGTCGATCCAGGCGCGCGCCGCCGGGCAGTAGAGGCCCTGGGGGGTGAGCTCCAGCAGGCTGCCGGCGGGGATAGGCATGGGGTTGGGCTGCTGTGGCGCTTCTAGCGCTGGGGCCAACCCTCCAGGGCGATCTTGCCGATGGTGTGGCCGTCTGCCAGCAGGGCATGGGCGGCGCTCAGGTTGGCGGCGCTGATCGGACCGAGGGTCCGCATGAGGGTGGTGCGGATCTCGCCGGCCTCCACCAGAGCGGCCAGGCGATCGAGGATCCGCCCCTGGGCCAGCTGGCCGTCACCACCGGCACTGCTGCGGCTGAACATGAACTCCCAGCAGAGCCGCACGCTCTTCTGCTTGAGCCGCTCCATCGCCAGCGGCCCTCTGTTGCCCACGATCACCAGCAGCGAGCCATGGGGCCGCACCAGCTCGGCCATCTGCTCCCAGTAGGCATCGGTGTCGCTGAAGTTGGCGATCGCATCCACCTGATCCAGCCCCCGCGCCTGCAGCTGCGCTGCCAGGGGCTGGCGGTGATCCACCACCTGCTCGGCGCCCATCTCCAGCACCCAGGCGCGGCTCTCCGGCCTTGAGGCGCTGGCGATCACCCGCAGGCCGGCCCGGCGGGCCAGCTGGATGGCGATCGAACCCACCCCGCCCGCTCCCCCCAGGATCAGCAGGCTGCGGCCGGCCGACTCACCTGCGCAACAGCCGCTGCCGCCGTCAGGATCGAAGCCAATTCCTTCGAACAGCCCCTCCCAGGCGGTGAGCGTGGTGAGCGGCAGGGCGGCGGCCTCGGCCCAGGAGAGGCCCTCGGGTTTGCGGCCCACCAACCGGGCATCCACCGCCAGGCGCTCGGCGTAGCAGCCGGGCCTGCGGATGTCGCCCGCCACCATCACCCGATCACCGGGCTGGAAGCGGCTCACCGCATCGCCGCAGGCCAGCACCACCCCGGCGGCATCCCAGCCGAGAATCCGGCCGGCACCGCCAGGAGCGATGCCGGCTTGCACCTTGGTGTCCACCGGGTTCACAGCCACTGCCTCCACCTGCAGCACCAGGTCGTGGGGGCCGGGGGTGGGCTCGGCCACCTCGGCATCGATCAGCTCGGGGGTGGCGACAACGGCTCGCATGGCACGGGCGAGGGGCGAGGGACTGGATGCTCGCAGCCCGAAGGGCACAGCCAGGCTGGGCTTATCCCATCACAGCAGGCAGGGCAGAGGATGGCCTCGGTGCAGGTGGACGCCCGCGGGCTGCATCAGCCCTCATCCCACAGGCTCTGCAGCGTCCAGGGGCTGCCTTCCAGCAGCCAGAACGAGCCATCCACCAGCCGGCGGTGCTGATCCAGGCCGGCGATCCGCTTCAGATCGGCCGGCGTGAGCGTGAGTTCGGCGGCGGCCAGGTTGTCGCGCAGGCGGGCGGGGCTCACCGATTTGGGAATTGTGGAGAGGCCGCCCTGCAGCTGCCAGGCGATCAGCACCTGAGCCGGGCTGCAGCCGTGCTCCACCGCGATGGCGCCGATCACCGGGTTCTCAAGCAGCACAGGCTCATCGGCACCCTTGAGCGCGGCGGGCCGGTCGCCGGAGCCCAGCGGCGAGTAGGCGGTGACATGCACGCCGGCGGCCGCGCAGTCGGCCAGCAGCTGCGGCTGCTGCAGCAGGGGGTGGCGCTCCACCTGGTTCACCTCGGGCTGGATCCGACAGTGGGCCAGCAGATCCTGCAGCTTGCGGCTGGAAAAGTTGCTCACGCCGATGTGGCGGCAGAGCCCCAGCTCCCGCACGTCCTCCATGCCCGCCCAGGTGTCGGCCAGCGGCACGCTGGCCGGGGGCAGCAGGTCGTCGCCGCTGCCGGGAAAGGCCACGCCGGGCCGGATCGGCAACGGCCAGTGCACCAGGTAGAGATCCAGCCATTCGAGGCCCAGATCGGCGAGGGTGCGGCGCAGGGCCGGCTCCACGTTCCCGCGGCCGTGGGCGTTGCACCAGAGCTTGGAGGTGATCCACAGCTCCTCGCGCCCCACCTCACCGGCATCGATGGCGGCGCGGATCGCCGCGCCCACCTCCGGCTCATTGGCATACACGCTGGCGCAGTCGATGTGGCGGTAGCCCAGGCGGATCGCCTCGCGCACCGCCGCCCCCACCTCGCCCGGAGCCGCCTTCCAGGTGCCCAACCCCAGCAGGGGCATGCGGTCGCCGTTGGCGAAGCTGGCGGTGCGCATCGGGCGCGGATCGGCTGATCGGTTCACCCTAGGCACCGTTGTCAGTTGGGGCCGCACTCCCCACCCATGCAACCCATCCCCCAGGGCCCCTGAGTGTGAGTTTCAGCAGGTTGCCTGGGGGAGCATCGCCTCAGCCTGGCGGCGACACTGCAGAGATGGAGCTCCTGGCCTTTCTGTTCCTGTTGCCGTCCGGCAGCCCGCAGCCACGCACCGATCCAAGGGCCTGGCAACAGTTGCAGGCGGCCTTCGCCGAGCGAGGCGTGGCGGTGGTGAGCGATCACCCGCGTTGCCGTGAGCGCGACCTGGATGGGCTGTACGTGCGTGGGCGGCGGGAGGTGGTGGTCTGTGAGCGGGGCGACCGCGTTCACACCCTCCGTCACGAGGGCTGGCATCTGGTGCAGAGCCTCTGCCTTGGGGATCGCCCCTGGCTGGGCAGCGAGGAGATCGCCCGCCGCCTCAGCCGTCAGGACCGCCGTGAGCTGCAGCTCCTGGTGCGACCCGAACAATGGCCGCGGGAGGCGGAGGCGCGGGTGATGGCCCAGCTGCCCAACGCCGCCTACCTCGACCATCTGGATCGGGCCTGCAGCGGTACGGGGGGTGATCCCCAGCTTCAGAGCCGCAGCAGCAGCTGGGAGATCACCACCCAGGCGTCCTTGTCGCCGAAGCGGTCGTAGGTGGTCAACTTGTAATTGGCCTCCAGACCCAGCTGCAGCCAGGGGTTCACATCCCAGATCAGGTTGGCGAAGGCGGTGCTGTTGAGCGAGAGGCCGAACCGGCCGCTGTCGTCGGCGGTGTCGATGCCATACCCGGCATGCACGCGCAGGTGGTCGTTGAGGGCGGCGCCGAGCTGGGCCCAGCCGCCGGAGGTGGGCACCGCCTGGTTGCTGCGCCGGTTGTAGGTCTGCAGGATGCCGGCCATGTATTCGCCCAGGGCCTGGCCGCTGTAGAGCTCGCCGCTGAGGCTGAGGTGGCGGCCCAGGGCGAGGCGACCGTCGAGGGCGGCGCCCCACACCGTCACCAGCGAGCGGTCGGCCCTGAGGGTGAGCGGATCGGTGCTGCGGATGTTGTCGAGCACCCGCAGCTGGCCCACCACCCCGGACACGCCCAGCTCCAGGGGGCGCAGCTGCCTGCCCCCAGCCCGCTCCGAGGGCGCGCCGAAGCCGAAGCTCAGCCGCCCTTCCAGGTTGGGCCAGCCGTTGTCTTCCACCAGTTCCTGCGTCTGGAGGGTGGTGAGGTCGAAGCTGCTGGGCAGGGCGGTGGTGATCGGCGACGACACCGCCAGCTGCAGCAGTGCTTCGCTGCCGGCTGAGAGGGCTGCACGGCGCTCGAGCCGCAGCTGGGGTCGGTAGGCGCCCGGGTTGCCGGTGGTGGCCAGCTTGCCGCTGGTGAGGTTGTCGGGGTCGCGGGGGGCGAACACGTCGAACTGCTGGCCGCCGGCGATCCGCCAGCCGCCGTTGCCCAGGTCGCCGTAGAACACCACCGGCGTGAAGCTGTAGCCCTCGGCCAGGATGTTGTCCTGGAGGGTGAACAGGGCATAGCCCCCGGGGGTCCAGCTGCCCCAGCGCGGCCCCTGAAATGCCGCCCCAACGGTGCTCTGCTGGGCCGTGAGGTCGAGGGAGGAACCCGGATCCTTGGGGCTGACGATCAGGGGCTGCCCTGGATTGAACACAGAGCGGTTGCTGGACAAACCCAGCAGCTTCGCCTCGGCCCAGATCCGCAGCAGGCTGTCGCCGCTGCGCAGGCTGAAGCCGGCCCCTGGGGCGTAGGTGAGCGCTGGGGGCGGGGCAGTGGCCACCGGGGCTGCCGGATCCGCAGCTGCGGCTGGCACCTGGGGCACCGCCGTGCCGGTGATCCGGGCGCGCAGGGCCGCCAGTTCATCCGCCAGCCGTTGCTGCTGGCTCTGTTCGGCGTTGATCCGCTCCTGCTGCTCCGCCAGGCGCTGGCGCGAGGCCTCCAACTCCCGCTCCAGGCGCTGGAGCTGCTCAAGCTGATCAGCCGTGGTGGCGGTAGGGGTGAGGGCGGGGTTCGGCTCCGCCGGCTGGGCCAGTCCCGGACTGAGGCTTCCGGTGATCAGCAGCGGCAGCAGGGGCCCCAGCGCCTGCCGAACAACAGACCACAGCACGGATTTGCAAGCGGGAGCTGCCCATGATCCGCGCTGCCCGCGCCGCCTCACTTGCTTCGGAACGCAGAGAAACGATCTGCGGGCGCAACCCTGTGCCCGTGCTGTCGATGGGCGCCATGGCCGCTGCCGGGCAGGGATCAGACTCCAAGCCCGGATTGGTCCCACCTGCAGGCTTTGTCCGAGTTCAGATCGGAAGCAACAGCGTCCACGCCCGCTCGTTTTCTCCTGTTTTCACGATCAGCTGCCGCGTTCCGCTGAATGGCCGCTCCCCTGAATCCTGCGTTGCTGTCGATGCCCCTGCTGGGGCATCCGTTGCTTCGCCAGTCGACCGACGATCCGCAGGCCTGGGCTTCGGCTGTGTGTGCCAGCACCCCGGTGCGGGTGTGCGAGCCGCTCCACAGCGGTGCGGCTTTTCGGAATGATGCCGCCGTGCTCCGTCTGGGGGAGCTGCTGGTGATCGCCACCCAGGGTTCCGCTATCACGCTCAGCACCGATCAGCATCCCATGGCCCAGTTGCTGATTCCGTATCGGGGCAACGGCTTCTGGCGCATTGAACAGACCGTGTATGAAAACCCCCTGGGTGAATCGCTGCTCTACTTACCACCGGCACCGCTGCAGCTGCAGAACGACATCACCTCCGGGGTGTCTCTCAATGTCCAGCCCGCCACCTTGCTGGCCACTGCCCTCACGATGGCGGGCCCGGATGGGCTGCCGCCCGATCGTCTGCAGGTGTTCCAGCAGCCGAAGCGGCTGCTGCTGAGTGATCCCCTCTGCGCGCGGCTGATCCATGGTGTTTATGGGCTGCTGTTCACCCTCGATCAGCTCAGCTGCACCAGTGGCGCCGATGCCCTGGCCGTGCGCCTTGACGACGTGCTCCTGCGGGCGCTGGTGCTGCTGCTCCTGCCGGAGCTGCAGCGCGATAGCCCCAGGGTGCGCGAGCCGGTGGCTTCGGTTGAAGCCCGCCGCAGGATTGAGCCCCTGCTGGAGTGGATCGACGCCCATCTGGATCAACCGATCGGCCTCACCGATCTGGAGGCCCAGGTGCATTGGTCGCGACGCACGTTGCAGTACACCTTCCGCAGCGCCTGCGGCTGCACGCCGATGCAGTGGCTGCGCCAGCGGCGGCTGCATCGGGCGATGCAACGGCTCAAGCACCCCCAGCCTGGGGACAGTGTGGCCTCGATCGGCCGCTGCTTCGGCTTTGTGAGCGCGGTGTCCTTCAGCCGCGAGTTCCGTCGCCAGTACGGCTGTACGCCGTCTTCGGTGTTCCGTGCCTGATGCGCCGGATGTGCGGCAGCTCACCATGGCAGCGTTGACGCCCACCGCCGGCGTACCTAGCCAGGGGTTGACCCCCGGGCTGCCGCCATGGCGCTGGATGCCTTCCGCGATGAACTGGCCGCCACGGCAGCCGCCCTGGCAACTGCTGGAAAGGGCCTGCTGGCCGCCGACGAATCCACCGGCACGATCGGCAAGCGTTTCGAGGCGATCGGCGTGGCGAACAGCGAGGAGAACCGCCGCGCTTACCGCAGCCTGCTGGCCAGTTCACACGGCCTGGCTGAATCGATCAGCGGCGTGATTCTCTACGAGGAAACCCTGTTCCAGGACAGCGTGGACGGCGCCGGTGTGCCCGGCCCGCCGATCGTGGCCCTCTTCCAGCAGCAGGGCATCGTGCCCGGCATCAAGGTGGACCAGGGCGTGGAACCCCTGGCCGGCGGCCTGGCGGGCGAGAGCTGGTGCACGGGGCTCAAGGGGCTGGCCGAGCGGGCTGCCAGCTACTACGAACGCGGTGCCCGCTTCGCCAAGTGGCGGGCCGTGCTGCGCATCAGTGCCGGCGGCTGTCCCTCGGAGCTGGCGGTGCGCGAGAACGCCTGGGGGTTGGCCCGCTACGCCCGCACGGTGCAGGAGCAGGGCCTCGTGCCGATCGTGGAGCCGGAGATCCTGATGGACGGCGACCACGACATCGCCACCACCGCCTCGGTGCAGGAGTGGGTGCTGCGCACCACCTATGAGGCGCTGGCGATGAACGGGGTGTTCCTGGAGGGCAGCCTGCTCAAGCCGTCGATCACCCTGGCCGGTGCCGACTGTCCCGAGCCCCCCAGCCTGGAGGAGGTGGGCGCCTTCACCGTGCGCACCCTCAGCCGCAGTGTGCCGGTGGCGGTGCCGGCGGTGCTGTTCCTGAGCGGTGGCCTCAGCGAGGAGGACGCCAGCCTCTGCCTCAACGTGATCAACCAGACGGCCAGCCAGGGCTACGCCCCCTGGCACCTGGGCTTCTCCTATGGCCGGGCCCTGCAGCACTCCTGCCTCAGCCACTGGGGCGGCAGCGACCTGGCGGCCGGCCAGGCGTCCCTGCTGGCCCGCGCCCGCGCCAACGGTGCCGCCAGCCGCGGCGACTACGTGCCCGGCTCGGAGCCCTCCGACGACGCCAGCCTGTTTGTGGCGGACTACAGCTACTGAGCCAGCGCCTCTGGCGCGCCCACAGCCAGAGCCGTCATAGGATGACGTCATCAGATGGCGTCATCACCGTGCGCACGATTGTGGATCTGCCCGAGCTGGAGCGCGACCAGCTCGATGCCCTCTGCCGCCAACGGGGCATCTCGCGCGCCGAAGCCCTGCGGGAAGCCCTGCGGCTCTGGCTGGAGCAGCAGCAGCCCCAGCACCGCCAGGTGTTCGGCCTCTGGCGCGACCGCAGTGACGATGCCCTCACCATCCAGGACAGCCTCCGCCAGGAGTGGGCCGGCCGCTGATGCTCCTGCTCGACACCAACATCCTGATCGATGTGCTGCGCGGCGAGCAGACGGCCCTGCGCTGGCTGGAAGATCAGAGCCAGGTCGCCATCAGCGTGATCACCTGGATCGAGGTGTTGGTGGGCTGCCGCGATGGCGAAGCCGGGCGGGTCGAAGCCTGGCTGGAGAGCTTTCCTCGTCTGGCGCTGGAGCAGGCGATTGCCAGGGAAACGGTGCAGCTACGCCAACAGCACGGGCTCAAGGTGCCCGACGCGATCATCCTGGCGACGGCCCGCTGCCATGGCCTCACCCTGGCCACCCGCAACAGTCGTGACTTCCCCTTGCACTTCGGCGGGGTGGTGCACCCCTACGGCATCTGATCAGCTGAGTTGAACCCGCTGATCCGCCAGCGCGAGCAGCTCGGGGTCGTGGCTGCTCACCAGCACCAGGCGATGCCGGCAGCGCTCCAGCAGGATGGCCCGCACCCGGGCGGCGGCGGCGGGGTCGAGGAAGGCGGTGGGTTCGTCGAGCACCTCGATCGGCCGGTCGCGCAGCCAGGCGCGCAGCAGGCCGAGGCGGTGGATTTCGCCGCCGGAATAGTGGTCGAGGGCCAGGGGCAGGGGGGCATCGAGGCCGCCCGGGCGCTGGCCCAGGCCAGCCAGCCCCAGCCGCTCCAGCCAGGCCATGAGCTCAGCGGTGGGAAGTGACTGATCGAGCAGCAGGTTGTGGCGCAGGCTGGCTTCAAAGAGCACCGCCTGCTGGGGCGCGTAGGCCAGCAGCTGGCGCAGTTGGCGGGCTCCGGCCGCGCCGCTGAGCTGGAGCGGCTCGCCGCCGCTGGCGGGCTGCAGCTGCCAGTGGCTGCCGTGCTCATCGAGCAGGCCGCTCAGCCGATCGAGCAGGGTGGTCTTGCCGCTGCCGGAGGGGCCGGCCACCACCACCAGCCCGCCGGCGTGCAGCGTCAGCTCCCGGGGCTGCAAGCCGGCCGCTGGCGGGCTGGAGATGCTCCAGTGCAGCGCCTGCCAGGCGGTGCCGGCATCGGGGACGGTGTGGCCCTGGCCTTCGGCGGCCGGGGGTGCGAGTGCTGGGCCGGGCTGGAGCAGCTGCCGCCGCCGGCACAGCTCGCCGTAGCCCGGCAGGGCCCCCAGACAGAGGCGCTGGGCGCTGATCACGGCACTGAGGGCATTGCCGGCGCGGTAGGCCAGCAGCAGGGTGGTGGCGGTGGCGGAAGCGGTGAGGGCCCCGCCGCCAGCGATCAGCCACAGCCCCACCACCAGCACCACCAGGGCATCGCGCCAGGCGCCAAACAGGGCCTGGCGCCGCACCGTCTGGCGCAGCACGCGGCGGAACAGCTGGCTGTCGTGCACGAAGCGCTGCAACAGCCAGGCTTCAGCGGCGGCGGCACGCACGGCCTTGAGTCCATGCAGCCCGTCGCCCACCGTGCGCTGGATGGCGCCATTGAGGCGGCTCTGCAGCCTGCCCAGCTGCCAGCTGCCGGAGCGCTGCAGCAGCGCCGCCGCCGCCGTGGCCGCCAGGGCGAGCAGCAGGGGCAAGGCCGCCTGGCGCCCCACCGCCAGCACCCCGGCGCCGTAAAGCCCCAGGGCGAGCAGGGCCTGCTGGGCGCGCACCGCCTGGCTGAGGGCGAGCACGCTGCGGCTGATGTCGGCCATCAGCAGGCCGAGCAGGTCGCCGCGCCCCAGCTGCTCCAGCTGGCGGGAGGGGGCGTGCAGCACCTGGGCCAGCAGCTGCTCGCGCAGCTGGTCGGTGAAGCCGGAACGCAGCCGCTCCTGACCCACCGCCACCAGGGCCTGGGCCAGGCCGCGCAGCAGCATCAGTCCCACCAGCAACGCCAGCCCCTGCCGAAGCGGCAACGCCACCGGCAGCTGCAACCGGCTTCCGTCCCCGGCGCCGAGCAGCAGCGCCACGCCCAGCCCCAACCCGGCGATCTCCAGCAGGCTGCCGAGGCCGCTGAGCAGGGCCAGGCTGCCGAGATGGCGCCAGCCCGCCTCGCGGGCGAGCCGGCCCAGCAACTGCAGCTGCTGCAGGCGCGAGTGCAGGCGGGTGCGGAGCGCAGCCATCGCTCGGGTTTGGCAGCATCGGGCACCAGCGTGCATCCTGCCGCGCCCGGCGCCAGGATGCCTGGGCGGCTGGGAGCCATGGGATGGGGCGTCGTGGTGCGGCGGCGCTGATCCTGCTGGTGCTGGCGGGCACGGCTGTTGCCGGCCTGGTGGCGCGCCGCCTCTGGCCCCTGCTGGAACCGGCCCGCACGCTGCCCCTGTTGCCCGGCTGGTCGTGGCAGCACCCCCTCGCCTCGCCCCCGGCGACCCAGCCCGCGCCCGTGGAGGGCCTCAGCCCGGGCTGGCGCGCCAGCGGCCTGGGCAACCCGGCGGCGCGGCGCTATCCCCACTGCTGGCAGAGCCTGCCGCGCACCCCCTGGGCCCTGAAGCTCTTTGACGGCCGCCTGTACGTGGGGCTGGGCCATGCCGGCAACGAGGGCCCCACGGCCAACGCCGGCCCGGTGCCCCTGCTGGCCTACGACCTGGCGGCAGGGCGCTGGCGGCAGGAAGCCACCCTGGCCGAGGAGGAGATCCACCGCTTCGTGAACCACGGGCGCCAGCTGTGGATCCCGGGCAGCGACCCGCGCGGCGGCTGGCGCTTGGGCAATCTCTACCGTCGTCAGGCCGGCCGGCCGCTGTGGTGGCAGCAACGGCGGCTGCCGGGCTTCATCCACGCCAACGATCTGGCCTGGCGGCAGGGCCGGCTGGTGGTGGCCGGCAGCGTGGACGATGCGGTGGCCAGCGCCCCGGAGGGGGAGCGCCACGGCTCGGCCTTGGGCGTTTCGAGCGATGGCGGGCGCCATTGGCAGGTGGAGCGGCTGGCGGGCTGGCGCGCCACAGCCCTGGTGCCGCTCGACGGCCAGCTGTATGGCCTGGAGGCGCTGCCGGGCCCGCGGCTGCGGCGCTGGCTGGTGGCGGGGGGCCGCCTGGGGACGTTTGTGCCGCTGCACGAACTGCGGGCGGCTGGCGGCTGGCGGCCCCGGCGGGATCTGCGGCAGGCGGATCTGCTGCCCGGGGTTGTGGACGGCGGGCGCCGTCATGCCTGGATCGGCCAGGTCACGGCCGCTGGCGAAGGTGTGGCCTGGATCGCCAGGCTGGGCCCCGCTGCCGATGAACCATCGCGGCGCCAGGCGTTCGTGGCCCGCTCGCTGCGTCCGGGGGCGATCGACCTGCGGCCGGTGCTGCTGCCCGCCGGTGAGCAGGCGATGGACCTGCAAGCTGATGGCCAGGGCTGGCTGCTGCTCAGCAGCGTGGAGCTGGCCCCGCAGCGCTGGCGCAGCCGCATCTCCCGGCTCACCGCCACTCCCGGGGGCACCCGCCATCAGGAGCTGGTGCGCTGGCAGGCGCCGCTGCCGGCCTGGTCGCTGGCGGCGGAACGGGCCGGCGATGGGGCGCCCTGGTTTGTGGGCCTGGGGCATCCGCCGTTTCGGCGGGAACCGCTGGCTGATCGCTGTCATGCAGCGGATGCAGTCAGCGGCACCGTGGTGGCACTGCGTCCTCCATCACCTCCCACCAGCCGCTGAGGATCTGAAGGCCGGCCAGGATCAATCTTGACGCGTAAGCCGGATTACGATCGATCGGCATTGAGTACAACGGAAAAGCCATGGATGTCACGACCGTCTCGCCGAAATTCCAGGTCGTGATTCCCAAGCGGGTGCGCGAGCAGTTCGGCCTCAGCCCTGGCCAGAGCCTTCAGGTGATCGCCTTGCCGGGGCGCATCGAGCTGGTGCCCACCCAGGATCCAGCGGCCCTGCTCGGTTTTCTGCCGGGCAGGAACACCTTCCAGCGGGAGGGCGATCGCCTGTGACGTTCACGCGGGTTGTGGTGGACTCCTCGGGCTGGATCGAGGTGTTCACAGGTGGGCCCCAGGCCGACACCTTCCTTGCTCTGATGGCGAACAAAAGCTCCTTGGTGGTGCCAGCCATCAGCATCTTTGAGGTGTTCAAGTGGGTGCTGCGGGAGCATGGGGAGGCCCAGGCCATTCAGGCGGCAGCGGCCATGCAATGCGGGCAGGTGGTGGATCTCGACAGCCGGCTGGCCCTGGCGGCAGCCCAGCTCAGCCATGCGCTGCAGCTACCGATGGCCGACAGCATTATCCTTGCCACCACCAGGGATCGGCAGGCCAGGCTGCACACGATGGACAGCGATTTCCGAGGCATCGCCGAAGTGGAATGGCTTGAAGCCCTCCCGTAACGGCAAGTCTGCGCCCTTTAACCCTCCAGCGCCTCCCACCAGCCGCTGAGGGTGTGCAGGGTGGCCAGGGCGCGGCTGGTGCCGAGCACGTCCTTCATGTTGGGGCTGGTTTTGGCAAGGATCCCTTCCGTTTCCTGGCGGATGGCTGCCAGGTTCCACCACTGGGCCAGGGCGGGGTGCAGAGCATCGAGGGCCGGCAATTGCCGCTCCAGGGCCTGGCGCCGCTTCTGCAGCAGGTCGGCCCGCCAGGCCTCCAGGCCGCCTTCCGGTTCGCGGTCTTTGGTTGGGTTGGTGCGCAGTTCGGGCGGCAGGAAGGGGGCAAAGGCGCGGCGGTGCAGCAGCCGCCCGCGGCCTGGGCCCTCGCCGAACAGCACGGGGTCCTGCCGCAGCAGGGTGGCGATCAGGCGTTCATCGAGCAGGGGGAAGGCCTTGGCCATGCCGTGGGCGGCGGCCAGGCGGGTTTCCTCCTCGGCCCGCACGGCCACCCAGTTCGCCAGCACTCGCCGGCGGATTGAGGTGTGCTGGCGCAGGTAACCGTCGATCTCCCAGGGGTAGCGGCGCTTGAGGTGGGGCCCGAGCCAGGTCCGGCCGGCGGCGGTGAGGGTGCGTTCCAGAATGTCGCTGCGCACGAAATCCCGGGTGCGGCGATGCACCTGGCGCTCCGCCCAGGGGCGGCAGCCGAGGGCCAGGGCGCGGCCGGCGCCGGTTTTCAGGGCCCGGCGGCGGCTGCCCATCCAGCGCACGAGCTCCGGCCAGCGCGCCTGGCCCACCAGATCGGTGGGCACATTGGCGGCGTTGTGGCTGAGGGCCTGATCCCCCCCGAAGCCGCTGAACAGGAGCGTGCAGCCCTGGGCGGCGAGCACGTCCACGGCCCAGGGCATGCCGCCGATCTGGGCCGGGGCGCCGAACACCCGCAGTTGCAACGCCAGCTGATCGCCAGCGGGCTGCTGCTCGGCCGGTTCCGGGCTGGGGTAGAGGCGATGGCACTGCTCGGCCTTCAGCTGGTGGAAGGGCCGGAAGCGCTGCAGGGGTTCGCCTTCGCCGCCGGCCTCGTTGCTCCAGGTGTGCAGGCGCTCGGTCGGCAGGTTGAGGCCATGCACCAGGGCGCCGAGCACAGCGTTGGAATCGAGGCCGCTGCTGTGCTCGCAGCCGATCGGGCCGGAGTGATCCGCCAGCGTCCGCTGCACGTGCTCCAGCAGACCCTGGCGCACAAAGGCATGCAGGGCCTCGGCGGCCATTGGTCCGGCGCCCTTTCCCAGCGGGTCGTAGGCCTGGCTGTGCAGGCTGCCATCGCCGGCGATCCGCACCTGGTGCGCGCGGGGCAGGCGGCAGATCCCCCGGTAGGGGGCGGCCACGGCGCTGTGGTTGCCGCTGATCAGGGCAGCCACGTAGGCGGGGTTCACATCAGCCGGGCTGGCGGGCCCATGCAGGGCATGGGCCTCGTTCCAGCTGCGAACAACATGGGCGCCCACTGAAAACAGGGGCTGACGGTGGAAGGCATCGCTGCGCTGCAGCCCGGGGGGCAGGGGCTGGGGATCGCTGCTGGGGAGCTGCAGGGGCACGGGCCGATCAGAAGTGTGTGAGGGCAGCGCCGGCCCCGGGGCTGAGGCCAGGGGTGAACAGCCGGCCGCTGAGCGGATCGCGCAACCAGGCGTGGGGCACCTTGCGGCCGTCGCTGAACTTGCTCATGCCCAGGTGCAGCTCATTGGCCACGCCGGTCCAATCAAGCAGCAGGCGGCCGCTGAGGGAGCGGCTCAGGCAGGTGCTGCCCCAGCCGGCGCGGCAGCAGCGGCGGCGCAGCAGCCAGGCGATGCGGCCCTTCCACAGCTGCCGCTGTTCGGGGGCGAGGGCGCGCTGCCAGCGCTGCCAGGGCCGCTGGCGGGCAAGGGCCATGAGCCGCGGTCCGGGCAGCAGCTGGATCAGCAGCCAGCAGCCGTGGTCGAGCAGGCAGAACAACCCATAGGCCAGGGCGCGGCGCAGTTTCAGGTGCGGGCTGCTCACGCGGGTGCGGGTTCTTCCAGGAGCATGCCGCGTTCGATGGCTTCCTCCAGGAAGGACTCGGTGTCGCGCCGGCAGGTGGCCTCCTCCACCGCATAGAGCTCCAACAGCTGGGCCAGTAGCTGCTCGCGATCTATCGGCGCATCGAGCAGGCTCCACACGGCCGAGCCGGTGGCGTTGAGGTTGAGGTATTCGGCGTTGGTGGGGTGAAACAGACAGATCTCGCCATCCAGTTCGGCGGCGCAGATCGCGGGATTGCGGCTGAGCGTCATCGTCTTGAGAGGGGTTGAGGCGGCTTCAGAGAGACCAGATGGGTTCGAGGGGCATCGCCAGATCCACACGCAGCACTGCGAATTGCTGGGATGCGCAACCGTGATGCCGCTGCGAAGCAGGTGATGGGGAGGCTAAGCGCGATCAAGAGCCTGCAGCAGCTGGGGCACCAGCAACCCGAAGCCGCCATTGCCCTCCAGCAGCTGGGGATGGGGATCGGCCGGGATCCAATCCCAGGCCACCCGATCGATGGGGGGGAGCTGGCCATGCAGGGCGGCGGCCGCCTCCAGGCAGGCGTCCAGGCAAGGAGGAACACCTGCCCGCAGGAGGTGCTGCCAGTGCTCAAGCGTGGCCTGCTGACCCGGCGTGAGCGGCTCTCCCGGCATGGGCAGACAGCGGCCATCAAGCTTGAGAAAGGCCACCCGGCCGGCGGCCAGCGGCGCCTCCAGCCAGGCCTGCTGCACGGAGATCGGCGCCGTGGGGGAGGCCCTGGCGGTGATCACGCGCAACACCGCGGCCGGATCGGCGGGCGGCAGGGCCGGGCTGTGCTCCAGGTAGGGGGCGGCCAGGGCGGGCTCCTGGGTGCGGCATAGCCGTTGCCAGTGCTGGAGGAGCTGGACGGGATCGGGCGCAGCGGCCGGGCCGTAGGCGGGGGCATCGGCGCGCAGACGGCGGAACAGGGCCTGCTGCTCCAGGCCGGCGGCGGTGAGGCGAAAGCGGATCACCGCCCGGCCGCCATGGCCGCGCTGCGGTTTGAGTACCACGCCACCAGTGCGGAGGGCACCGTGCCACCAGGGCGGCAGGGGTGGATCTGCGATCCGCATCGGGCTGGTGTGATCCAGCAGCACAAACGGGGGGCGCCAGGGCGGCGGGGTGAGGTCCAGCAGGGCGGCCTTGTCGGAGAGCAGGGCCAGCGCCGGCTGGCATTGCTGGGGCCAGCTGGCGCGGCGTTCGGCGTGGAGCGCAGCCACCAGGCTGTCGGGCAGCTGACGCGAGAGGGCAGCCCAGCTGTCCACGCCCAGGGCCCGCCACCAGGCCACTTCAGCGGGGCGATAGCTGTTGAGCCAGCAGGCGCGCCAGCGCAGGGCCCAGGGGAGGGGCGGCAGGGAGCGCGAAGGCCTGGGCGAAAACCAGGGGCGCACCAGCCACCAGTGCAGCTGCTGCAGCAGTTCGAGGGGAACACGGCGGCGCGGCCTCGCCCCCCGGCGCTGCCAGAGGTGGCCATCGGCCAGCCACAACCAGGGGGGCGGGTGACGCAGGGACAAACGCGCGGCCTGCAGATACGGAGTCAGTTTGCCGATCACAACCGCCGTTTTGGGTTGGTGAATGCCTCCAGGTCGGCCTGATGGAGGGGGTTGATCGAGCGGCGAGCCACCAGCCAGGGGTGCACGGTGAACCCTTCGGCCTGCAGCAGGGCGGCGTAGCTGCCGTGGGGGGGCGACGGCTTCCACCTGATAACCCGCGGCGCGCAGATCCTTGCGCAGCGGCAGGCGGAAGTTGTGGAGGGTCCAGCTGGTGTTGGCCCGACATCAGAGTTCGGAGCTCTTCTGCAACAGGCGCACCAACATGTGGCGCTGGTGGTCTTGTCCACTGAAGAACACAGCAAGCACCTGGATTTCACGCAGCTGGGGCTGCTGGCGAAACCAGTAGATGGCACGATCAAGGGCCAGATGGCGCAGGCCAGGCAGAAGGTCGTCGTGGGATTCACCACGCAGGGGGGCTGTGGCCAGGCGTTCCGCCGCGCTGATGATGGCGTCGATGCGCTCGGCAGGCATGGCGGCTGGCCTCCTCCGGAGATTCACCAAAACCCTGATAAGCCTGGATCAGGTGATCGGAGATCAGCAGCAAATCGTTGATGGCGTCTGCAGCGAAGCCAACCCTCCACGGCGCTTCGCTTGCCTCGCTCATGGGCGCTGCGCGGCCCAAGCGCTCCGCAGGTCTTCTGCGGAGATGAAGGGGCCGTCAGCCCGCTGCAGCAGCAGGTCGAGGCCCTGCTGCACCACAGCACTCACCGAGGGGAAGCGACCACTCGCGACCAAGGCCCTGGCGAAGGCGTGTTGGTCGGCGCGGAGCGACACCGAACTCTTGATCGCCATCCATTGAACGCCAGGGAATCTTTAACAGCGTGACTGAGTAGCACTCGCCGGTCAAGGTCTCAGCCCGCGTCGCAGGGCAGAGGGGGATCAGCCGAAACAGTGACGACTAAAGCAGCGCCCTCGATCCAGCGCTCTCAATCC
>JBBASN010000027.1:0-24277 GCA_040399225.1 Prochlorococcaceae cyanobacterium
CGGCACTCGCCCAGAGCACTGCCTTGAAATCCTTGGCGGGTGCTTCCTTCTTCGCCCGACCTCGCCCGTTGCCTGCTGCAGGTGCTGATGGTGCTTCGTAGCGACTGCCGCCCTCCATCCCGGGCGCCAGGCCAATGGCACCCCCCCGGCCCCGCCCCTTGCGGATCAGCCCCAGGGCGAGGGCCTTGTCCTTGATCGACTCGTACTCCTCCTCGCTGATCGGCCTCTCAGCGGCTCGGCTCAGGGCCTCACGAGCGGACAGGTTCCCGATCGTGCTGCCGTCTGGGGGCAGCACATCCAGGAGCAGATCCCCCAGGGCCTCTTCGTCTGCTTCTGGGGTGGTGAGGATCGCTGAGTCGGTCACAGGGCTGGGCTGCCTGATCCTTAGTCTGCCTGCTCACACTCGGTTTGTGGTGGTTTCGGGGAACGATGCAGTTTGTGCATCGCTGGGTAGAGCGGAGGGGGTACGCTGGGCATCACCTGCGCGCAATGAGTTGGCCAAGAGGCAATTCAAGGGAGGCAAAAGATATGAGGAGGCGGCTCAAGTGAATGGCAGTGTTAGAGAGTGGAAATAGTGTCTGGGTCAAGAAGCGGCAGGAGCCGTGCGGTAACCATCACCTATACATCAGGCGATGCACGCTCAATCAGCTTCGTCTTTCTCGCACGCCAGTCGAGGCTCTTGAGCTGATCTGCAAGAACTACGCCATCCACACCACTACCCTCTGGCAAGCGCACCTCAAATGGATATCCTTTGACTCTAGATGTAATTGGACAAAACAAACCCAAGCCAACCTTGCCGTTGTAGGACTTTGGCGAGATAACCAATGCCGGTCGCCTTCCAGCTTGCTCACTACCAGTCAGTGGGGTGAACTCCAGCCACACTAGGTCGCCGCGACCAGGAATATACGCAGGAGACATTAAAAGATCTCCAGCCCAACAGCCGCTCCTGTATCGACAGACGAATGGACATTCTCGACTGTCACTCCAGCAAGGAGATCATCCAGACTGAGGCGCGTGGGAATCGCTGGCTTCACAACCAACTCCCCATCCTTGGCGCTCAGGCTGACCTCAGTGCCAGCGCCAAGGCCAATCTGCTCAGCCAGACCACGCGGGATCCGAACACCAAGGCTGTTTCCCCACTTCTGGACTCGCGCCTGCATACGACCTCTAAGGCTATACGCCGAGTATACTCTCTTTGGTCTGCTGCCGCCGCGCCCCCATCTCTCTAACGCTTGCCATCACCAGACCGCAGTGCTCTGCGGGGGAATGAACAACCCCATGGTGGCGGTTCTGGTGCATGGCATGGTTAGACACCTAGATAGATATGAACGATTCAGCTGCTTCACCACATGCGAAAAAAACCAGATCGAAAGGACAATGCTATGATCATCAGACTGACCAACCAAGAACTTTGCCGAAGTAATGAACATTGAAGCATCTATAATTGACCAGCGACTGACATCTATTGTCAATGACATAAGGCAGCCCGCTCTAGAGCAGCTTCGGATTGAAGATCCACAAAGGCTAAAGTCACTTGCATTTGTTTACCTCTGCGTGAAAACGGTACTTGATCTTGAAGGCGATGAGACATTCGATTGCCTTACAGAAGGTGGCGGCGACTTTGGGGTAGACGCGATACACATATCAGAAGAGTATGATGGTGAGTTTACAGTCAGCCTTTTTCAGGCCAAGTATAAGCACATAGATCTTGCCGGCAACTCAAACTTCCCTGAAACGGGGATTAATGGCCTGATACGCGCCATAAGACTTTTGTTCGACCCTGCCGCTCAGCTACATCATATTAACCCACGC
This sequence comes from Prochlorococcaceae cyanobacterium, assembly GCA_040399225.1. Lineage (GTDB taxonomy): Bacteria > Cyanobacteriota > Cyanobacteriia > PCC-6307 > Cyanobiaceae > NIES-981. The sequence goes on from JBBASN010000027.1 coordinate 1,813, forward strand.
CTCTTGTCAAAAGTTGAGGAGGCGAGGAGCTTGATCCGAGATGGATTTATCCCACAAGTAAGATCTATTGCCTGCAACAACGGTCTCATTTGGAATACTGCTGCCGAGGAGGCAATCGCCCGCGCATCATTTGGAGATCAAGTTACGTGGGAGCATGTGAACCATACGTCTCTTGTAAAGATCCTGCAGGCCTCTAAGCCTGTTACAGACTCGCTACGTCTTAGCGGGAAAGCAATAGTCGAAGACATGGACTTTAGCCGGATCTTAGTAGGTCGAGTCTCGGTTACAGAGATTGCCGAGCTTATTTCTCGACATGGCGAGAGACTCCTCGAAAGGAACATACGGCGGTATCTAGGTTTGCAGGGCAACCGAGTCAATGAAGCCATACGCAGAACATTAGAAAGTGCTGAACGAGGCAACTTCTATTTCTACAACAACGGAATTACTCTTACTTGTGACAAGTTCGCATATAACGCTTTGCAAGATGGTGACTTTCAGGTCAAAGTAGACAATCTCCAAATCATCAATGGTGGCCAGACTTGTATGACTATATTTCAGACTATGCGGCAACTTACCCTTTTCCCGGATCCTGTCGAGGCTTACGTACTACTTAGACTTTATCAACTTCCCTCTGACAATAAAGACTTGGTGCAGAGAATTACTTTTGCTACGAATAGCCAGAGCCCAGTTGATCTGCGTGATCTTCGCGCAAATGATGAAGTCCAGCGGCGCCTAGAAATGGATATTTCTCAATTGGGATTCGTTTATCGCAGAAAGAGGTCTGACTCTGGTACAAGGGCTATTGATATTACTTCCGGTGTTGCAGCAGAGGCAGTCCTTTCGGTTTGGCGCCACCGCCCGCACCAAGCGAAGTTCTTTACACGTGAGCACTTTGGTAGACTTTATGGTGAGATCTTTTCCCCTCATTTAAATGGATCTCAAGTAGTGCTTGCTGTCCAGCTGTACCGCATTGCTGAAAATCGGCGTAAGCGCCCTGAAGATACCGACCCAATTATCGTCAGGTACGCATCTTGCTTTATTGCAATGCAGATGGGCCGGCGACTTCTTGCTGAACTTAATCTCACGAACGTTGAAGAAATTAGCCATCTGAACTTCAGGGCTGCTTATGATCTCATTGAGGCCAACGGCGATAGATTCTATATCGAGTCGTTGGGTGATATCCAGACAGCACTCTCTGACCTTTACGGGAGTCAGGATGTTTCTCTTCAGCAGCTTTCTGCTACGTTTAGGCGTGGAGACTTGATAGAAAGACTAGGCAGCATGCGGGAGACTTCAGGCCAGGCTTAGAATCTGCTTATGAAGGCATTGTAGTGAGATGCTCAGTGCTCCTAACGCTCATCATCACCCGCCCGAGGCAGCGCTTGGTTCAGCCAATACCCTTGTGCCGGGTCGGGTGCATGATGATGTTAGGCTTATGACAACGGAGATCAACACTAGAACCAAGGTTTGATTTCATAGCCGCAAGCCTTCAGCTCCTTTGCAACCTCCGTCTTCCACGACCCTTGCTCATCAAAATCTACATAGATTACTCCACTTATATCGTTTGGAGTCTCTATCTGACCTTTAACTAAGGCACAGACGTTTTCTCGACCATATTTTGCCATGAGATAGCCATGTTCAAATACAACGTTTTGACGGCCCCTGTTTCTAGCTGGAGCGTTGTGTTCATGCCCCCCGCAGCCCAGGTCGCATGGGGTATACAAAACTAGAGCAAAATCAGCTTCACCTGAATACCTTTCGATTTTTTCTATGATTGTCATGCCGGTACTCGCCTGTTCATGAAGGATAATTGATTGCAGTCCGATTGTCTCAATAAAGCGGGCGGCTTCCTGTTTTGCTTCATTGTCACGTCCATGGACGATGAATACCTTGCGCTTGTTCCTCGCAACGGACCTACGGGATCCCCAAAAAGAAAAGGTGCTGCCAGAAATAGCATTGCCTATTTCATCCGTTGCTGAATTACTGACAAGTGAGGCAGACGGAGCGTCGAACTCCAGAAAGTCAAGTAGCGGAGTGAACTCTTCTGACAGGTAGGTTCGACGTTCTGCATACGTAGGAAACTTAGGCTAATAAAGGCCCAAAAAGAACTGAGATTCCGATTCTTCCGCACAAATGATGGTATCAGCTTTGCTACTTCTATATCAGCTAGTAGTTCTTTGCGAAGCACCTCATATTCACTTGATTCCGCAGGCTTACCAGTAGCATGATCTACTAACAGGCTTACCATGCGGTTGGCCTTGTCAAACTTAGTTTGCTGAATACTCATGTTCATGTACCAATCTTAGCAAAGGCCTAACGCTTGCCATCACCCGCCCGAAACATCCTATGGCGAAGCCGAAACCCTTGTTCTGGGTCGGGTGAATGATGTTGTTGGGCGGCAGGATCTCAGACCAGTGTGGCACCTTCTGCTAGTCCAGGTGATGCAAGTTCATTGATACGTTTCAGGAGGTCAGAAGTCAGTTGGATATCGGCAGCTTTCGCATTTTCAACTACCCGATCTGCGCGGCGGGTTCCTGGTATGGGAAAGATATCCTGTCCTTGATGAAGTAGCCATGCCAAGGCGAGTTGCGCAGGAGTCACGCCGAGTTCTTCTGCCAGCTTTAAAAGAGGGAAGAAACGATATCTATTCTTCTGAAGATTCTCGCCAGCAAAGCGAGGATTGTTATGGCGGAAGTCATCCTTGCCTAGGCTGTTAATTGTTCCACTGAGGAAGCCGCTTCCTAGGGGACCCCAACATACTAGGGCAATGCCAAGTTCGCGAAGCGTGGGAAGTAATTCCACTTCGACCTCGCGACGCCAAAGGGAATATTCAAACTGCACGGCAGTGATCGGGTGAATATTGTGTGCACGCCTCACCTGTTCGGCAGATACATTGCTCAAGCCAATATAGCGGACTTTTCCATCCCTGACCCCCTCTGCCATCGCTTGGACTGTTTCCTCAATAGGCGTAGCTGGGTCAGCGTAGTGGGCATACCACAGGTCAATGACGTCGACACCCAGACGATGAAGGCTCGCGTTGAGAGCCTTGCGCACGTAAAGCGACGTGCCATTGATCTTGAGCGAGAAACCCCAGCCCGTAGGTAAATCTGTTCCGGTCTCACGTTCGTCGAAGACGATTCCGAATTTTGTGGCCACGAAGGCATCTTCGCGTCTGTCCGCGATGGCACGCCCCACCAAAGATTCATTGTGGCCATTGCCATAAGCATCAGCAGTGTCAATCATTGTCATACCGGCATCAAGCGCTCAGCGGATGGCCTCAATTGCTTGCTTGTCATCAGATGCTCCGTAATATCCTTCAAGAACCATCGCGCCATATCCCAAGTGACCCACATTCGCACCAGCGGGTCCAAACCTCTTTTTCTCAACCACGATTGCACCTCCGATGATTGGGCTGACCACCGATGCTACATGGTGGACACTCCAAATTTATCCACGGCTTGACAGGCCTGCTAATTGGTTGCAATGGACTGGGAGACTACGGTAAATTCCATGCTTGAATCTCCAAATTTCTTCTCTGTCGGCGTGGCTAGCGAGTTGAAGCAATTGGCATAATTCAACAACTCCGTTATGGTGTTAGGAATGCCTAGCGGAGGCAGCCATGCAATGAACCCATGTTTGTAGAGATTTACTTGATAAGAAGGCGTGAACTCATGAGAACCATCAAGGTTTTTATGTCGCCGCGCAGAGGCTTAGTCCAACGTGTTAGGCATGAGCGGCGGTCAAGACTGCTCAGGTTGATAACTAGCTGACGCCGTCCGCTCGATGCCTTTGTTGGGCGGCGCAGCAGACTCCCTGGGAAAGGTCGAGTCACGCACCAATCTGCACCAAGAGCTTGCTAGCACGCTTGGCGACGGAGCGCCGCTCGTCGTCTTGCAGCGCCTCAAGCCGAGGGATGAGCCAATCCTTGAGGGACTCATCATGAGCCGACCACTCAGCGAGAGCCTCCATTGAGTTGTTGAGGACGATCCAGTCGTCCCACTCCTCCAAGTTGGACATGAGCAGGTTCTTCGCCTTCTCCTGCTGAAGCGCGTCCATCTGATCCCAAAGCAACTGGAACAGGGTTGCCAAAGTCCACTGTGTAGAGGCTTGGTGAATCCCGGCGACTTCATCGAGCAGGGGATCGACCAGCGGAAGCAGCCAGTCCCGATGCTCACGCGCGACTCGTTTCATAGCATTGGACACCCGAAGGCGCACCACCTCGTCATCGCTGAAGTAGCAGCTATAGAGATCGATCAGGCGCGACCTGTCCGCCAGAATGATGTCGACCACTTCGACTGTGCGGCCCAGAGAGTTCGGATGCCCGCCGGTGAGCATCAGCTCGAACTCACTATTCGGAGCTGTACGCGGTGCCATAACGCCCTCCCGCTTGCTATCGGAACGAAGACACTGCCGGCTGGCTGTGATGCAGACCAACCTCGTCTGCCCAACTTTTTATTGGATGGTTTCCGAGAACCACCAAAGCTGCTCTACCACTTTCCGTGAACCACTTTAAGGTAATCCCCTGAAGTTTAGCAACCGCGGCCAGTTCCACGGGTACATGTTTGGCAGGAACAGTGGTTATCAGACCCGATAACCAAACTCAGCAAATGATACAGGCCCCTTGCGGGAACCTCTGCACTACAGCGTTCATCACCCTCTAGCTCTCACTCCAATGTGCAATTGATGCCCTATGCACACCCACGGCCTATAGCAACAACACAGCGCACAGGAAGCATCACCCATCAACCACCGGCCCTCGCCGCCACTGCGGCAGGACCTCCTCCTGCCGCAGTGGCTCGATGAGACACCCAGGGCACTGGAGATGGGCAATGCCCCTGCTCCATGGCCCGTTCCTGTCCCGCCCTGATCTCGCTGGTGCACCTGCAGCATCCGCGCCAGCACCACTGGTGGCTGGCCAACGATGGCTTTCCCCAGCGGATCGCTGGCCTGCTCGGGGCGCCCCTGTGCGGCCACCACCGCCCCGCCCGCCAGCTCGATGAACTGCTGCAGGTGTTTGATCCCCTGCCGCCCCTGGGTTCGGCCGAGGCCAACCCCGCCGGCGTGCAGGCCAGCTATCGGTACCTGATCCAGCTGCGCCCCCATGGCGCCGCCCTCAGCTGCTGGCGCCGTTACCCCGAGGGCATCGGCTGGCAGCGGCGCTGCGGCCCCATGCCCCTGGGGCAGTTCGTGCAGCGCTTCAGCGCCCCTCAGCGTGCATCCAGCTGATCCAGTGTGCCGAGATCTGCTGGGGACACACCGCCTCACATTCCAGGTTGCTGCTGCAGCTGCCGAAGCCCTCCGCCGCCATCGCCGCCTGCATGGCGCCGGCGCGGCGGGCCCGCTCCAGCTGGCCCTGGGGCAGCTGGGCCAGGTGAGCCAGCTTGGCGGCCACAAACAAACTGGCCGAGGCATTGCGGCAGCTGGCCACACAGGCGCCGCAGCCGATGCAGGTGGCCGTGTCGAACGCCGAACGGGCCTGCTCCTGGCCCACCAAAATGGCATTGGCCTCCGGCGCCTGGCCCGTGCTCACCGAGCAGTAGCCGCCGGCGATCAGCAGCCGGTCGAGGGCGCTGCGCTCCACCGCCAAGTCCTGGATCAAGGGAAACGCCTGGGCCCGCCAGGGCTCGAGGGTGAGGGTGGCGCCATCGGCGAACTGGCGCAGGTAGAGCTGGCACACGCTGGTGGCCGCCTGGGGCCCGTGGGCCTGGCCGTTCACCAGGAAGCCGCAGCTGCCGCAGATGCCCTCGCGGCAGTCGTGCTCGAAGCTCACCGGCCGCTCACCGGCGGCGATCAGCTGTTCGTTGAGCCGATCGAGGGCCTCCAGCAGCGAGAGATCGGTGCTCACGCCCTCCAGCCGATAGCTCTGGAAGCCGCCCGCGGCCTCGGGCGTCTCCTGGCGCCAGATGCGCAGGTTGAGGGAGATGGTGCGGCTCATCGGTAGTTGCGGGCGCTGGGAAGCAGGGCGCTGAAGCGCAGCGGTTCGCTGTGGCGGATCGGCTCACGGCCCTCGCCCGCGAACTCCCAGGCGGCGATGTGGGCGAAGCGGGCGTCGTTGCGCAGGGCTTCCCCGTCAGGGGTCTGGTGCTCCTCGCGGAAGTGGGCGCCGCAGCTCTCCTCGCGGGCCAGGGCATCGCGCAGCATCAGCTGGGCCAACCCGAAGAAATCGCCCACCCGCAGCGCCTTCTCCAGCTCCGGATTGGGCCCCTCGGCGCCGCCGGGCAGGCGCAGCTCAGCCTGAAACGCCTGCTCCAGGGCCGCCACCTCCGCCAGGCCGGCCCGCAGGCCAGCGGCCGTGCGGCTGATGCCGCAGCGCTCGATCATCACCGCCCCCAGCTCGCGGTGGAAGCTGTCCACCGGCCGGGTTCCCGGCACCGCCAGCAGGGCGTCGATGCGGGCCTGGGCACGGGCCACGGCCTCGCGGCAGGCCGGGTGATCGCCGCCGATCTCCGGTGTGGGGTGCCCCGCCAGCCAGGCCGTCACCGTGGCGGGCGCGATGAAATACCCATCGGCCAGGCCCTGCATCAGGGCGCTGGCACCGAGGCGGTTGGCGCCGTGCTCGGAATAGTTGGCCTCCCCCAGCACGAACAGCCCCGGCACCGAACTCATCAGCTGATAGTCCACCCACAGACCGCCCATCGTGTAATGGGGTGCGGGGTAGATGCGCAGCGGCACGGCGTAGGGATCGTCGCCGCTGATGCGCGCGTACATCTCCAGCAGGTTGCCGTAGCGCTGCTCAATCACCCCGCGCCCCTGCTCGGCAATCGCATCGCGCAGGTCGAGATACACCGATCTCGCGCCAGGCCCCACGCCGTGGCCGGCGTTGCAGAGCTCGCGGGCGCGGCGGGAGGCCAGGTCGCGGGGCGCCATGTTGCCGTAGCGGGGATAGAGGCGCTCGAGGAAGTAATCGCGCTCGGCCTCAGGGATCTGCTCGGGGGGGCGGTTGTCGCCAGCGATCGCCGGCAGCCAGATGCGGCCGTCGTTGCGCAGGCTCTCGCTCATCAGCGTGAGCTTGCTCTGGCCCGGATCGCCGCTGGGGATGCAGGTGGGGTGGATCTGGGTGAAGCAGGGATTGGCAAACAGCGCCCCCTGGCGGTGGGCGCGCCAGATCGCCGTGGCGTTGGATTTGAGCGCGTTCGTCGACAGGAAGAACACGTTGCTGTAGCCGCCTGTGGCCAGCAGCACCGCCTGGGCGGTGTGCACCTCCAGCTCACCGGTGAGCAGGTGGCGGGCCACCACGCCCCGGGCCACCCCATCCACCGTGACCAGCTCCAGCACGTCGCGGCGGGGCAGCAGGGTGATGCGCCCGGCCGCCACCTGGCGCAGCAGGGCCGCCGTGGCGCCGTAGAGCAGCTGCTGGCCGGTCTGGCCGCGGGCGTAGAAGGTGCGGCTCACCAGCGCCCCGCCGAAGCTGCGGGTGGCCAGGGTGCCGCCGTACTCGCGGGCGAAGGGCACCCCCTGGGCCACGCATTGATCGATGATCCCGCCGCTCAGCTCGGCCAGGCGCATGCAGCCGGCCTCGCGGGCGCGGAAGTCGCCGCCGCGCAGGGTGTCGGCAAACAGGCGCTCGATGCTGTCGCCGTCGCCGGCGTAGTTCTTGGCGGCGTTGATGCCCCCCTGGGCCGCCACCGAATGGGCCCGCCGCGGGCTGTCGTGATACGTGAGCACCGTCACCCGGTAGCCCTGCTCGGCCAGGGTGGCGGCCGCCGAGGCCCCGGCCAGGCCCGTGCCCACCACCAGCACCTGCAGCTGGCGCTTGCGCAGCGGGCTGATCAGTGGCAACTCGGCCCTGGTGCGGCGCCAGGCGTCGGCAATCGGCCCGGCGGGCAGGCGCGGATCGGGCAGGCCGGCCATCAGGGCGCCCCCCCGGACGGCAGCGCCAGGGCGAGGGTCACCGCGAGGAAGCCGCCGCCCACCAGCAGGGCCAGCAGGCGGGCGGCGGCGCGGATGGCGCTGGCGTTGGCGGGCTGCAGCAGCCCCAGGCTGCGGTGGGCCGCCTCGCCGCCGTGAAACAGGTGCAGGGCCAGGGCCAGGGGCGCCGCCAGGTAGAGCGCCAGGCTCCAGGGGCTGGCCAGCACCGTCGTCAACGCCGCTAGCTCAGCGCCCGCCGGCGGCCGGGGCCAGCGCAGCTGGGCCAGGTGCAGCGCCAGAAACAGCAGCAGCAGCAGCCCGCCGGCGGCCTGGCTGCGGGCGGCCCAGGCCGCCAGGGGGGCCAGCGGTCCCGTGCGGCGGCTGCGCAGGGCGGCCGTGTTGCCGGCGGCGCGGCGGTTGAGCGCGGCCCGCAGCAGGCTCAGGCCCAGATGCGTCAGGGCCACCGCCAGCAGGGCCAGCTCGGCGGCCGGCAGCCAGGCGCTGCGGTGCAGGGCGGCGGCATAGGCCTCGAAGCGCTGCGGCGCCAGCGGCGCCAGGGCCACCCCCGCCAGGTGCAGCAGCAGAAAGAACACCAGCAGCAGGCCGCTGGCGGCCGAAGCGGTGCGCAGCCAGGCGCCGGTGCCGGGCTGCCAGGCCTTGCCGTTGTGAGCCTGCGTCTGCACCCTGGCCGCCCAGCCGTGAACGTGAATCAGCTGCCCATCGTATGGAGCGGGGGCTCAGCGCGGCCGGGGCTCACAGCTGCGCGCGGGGGCCTGGCCCTGCTGCCAGCTGGCCCGATCCCCCTTCACCCAGAAGCTCTGCTCGCCATCGCTGTAGCGGGCGCCGCTGGCGCTCACGGCCCGGGGCAGGCGCGTCGCCCCCTCCCCCTCCAGCAGCACCACGGCGCTGGGGGTGCCATTGAAGAAGAACGCGGTGACCGCACTGGCATCAAAGCGGCCCTTGCACAGGTAGTCGGTCCTGAGGCCCGCCTCAGCCCAGGCCGCAGCCGGCAGCGCCGCCAGCAGGGCAGCCGCCAGGGCACCAGCTGCCAGCCCTGGCCTGAACCGCCTGTTCGCGTTGCGGGGCGTGTTGCGGGTTGCCATGCCAGCAGCCTCCACCGGAACTTTCACCAACCCAGCCTGGCAGGCGCGCAGCCAGCTCACCAATACAGGCATACTAGCTGTTGGTATCGAGGCGGGTGATGGCGCTGCATGCGGCTGGTGGGCCTGGGCGGGGCAGCGACCGGGCCAGGGAGCTGGAGGCGGCGCTGCTGGGCCGGGCCGATCCACTGCGCCCACCCCGCTGCCAGCCCCTGCCCCTGGCCGGCACGGCCGTGGCGGCCGGCTTTCCCAGCCCCGCCGACGACTACATCGAGAGCCGCATCGACCTCAATGACGTGCTGATCCGCCACCCCAGCAGCACCTTCTTCCTGCGGGTGAGCGGCGAGTCGATGCGCGATGCCGGCATCCTCGACGGCGACCTGCTGGTGGTGGACCGGGCGATCGAACCCCGCGCCGGCCTGGTGGTGGTGGCCGTGCTCGACGGCGCCTTCACCCTCAAACACCTGAAGCGCCACCGGGGCCGCTGGCGGCTGGAGGCCGCTCACCCCGACTACCCGCCCCTGGAGCTGGCCGATTGCGACGACGCCCGTATCTGGGGCGTGGCCATCCACGCCATCCACAGCCTCTGAGCCATGGGTCGCCAGGCCACCGGCCGAGAGGCCACCGTGCTGATCGACGGCAACAACTTCTACGCCTCCTGCGAGGCGGTGGTGGACCCGGCAGTGCTCGGCCGGCCACTGGTGGTGCTCTCCAACAACGACGGCTGCATCGTGTCGCGCAGCGCCGAGGCCCGCGCCCTCGGCATCCCCATGGGCCAGCCCTACTTCCAGGTGCAGCGCCAGCTGCAGCGCCAGGGGGTGCTCGTGCGCAGCTCCAACTACGCCCTCTACGCCGACATGAGCCAGCGGCTGATGGCCGTGCTCGAGGAGTGGGTGGAGGCGCTGGAGATCTACTCGATCGACGAGGCCTTCGGCCTGCTGCATCGGCCCGCCCCGGCCAGCGATGGCAGCCGCGATCTCACGGCCTGGGGCCATGCCCTGCGCCGGGACGTGCGCCGGCGCCTGGGGCTGCCGGTGGCGGTGGGCATCGCCCCCACCAAGGTGCTGGCCAAGCTGGCCAACAAGTGGGCCAAAACGGCCCCGCCAGGCGGTGGCGGCCGGCCGGAGGTGTTCGACCTGGGCGCCTGCCCGCCAGCCCAGGCCGAGGCGGTGCTGGCGGCCACCGCCATCGAGGACGTGTGGGGCATCGGCCGCAAGCTCTCGCGCTGGTGCCGGCTGCGGGGCTGCGCCGACGCCCGCGCCCTGCGCGATCTGCCCACCGGCGAACTGCGCCACCGCTGCGGCGTGGTGGGGGTGCGGCTGCAGCAGGAGCTGCGTGGCCACGCCTGCCTGCCCCTGGAGCTGGTGCCACCCGCCAAGCGGGAAACCTGCGTGAGCCGCAGCTTCAGCCAGCCGGTGGCCAGCCTGGTCCAGCTGAAGGAAGCCGTGGCCACCTACACGAGCCGGGCGGCGGAGAAGCTGCGGCGCCAGGGCCAGCGGGCCGGTGCCCTCACGGTGTTCGTGCGCAGCAGCCCGTTCAACGGCACCAGCTTCTACGCCAACGCCGCCACGGTGCGGCTGCCCCTGGCCAGCCAGGACACGGCGGTGCTGCTGGCCGCCGCCCTGCCCCTGGCCGAGGCCCTGTTCCGCCCCCACAAACCCCTGCAGAAGGCCGGGGTGGTGCTGCAGCAGCTGGAGGACGAAGCCCTGCTGCAGCACCACCTGCTGCTGCCCATGCCGCCGGAGCAGCAGCAGCGCCGCAGCGCCCTGCTGGCCACCGTGGACCGGCTCAACCGCCGCTACGGCAGCGGCACGGTGCAGTGGGCCGCCTGCGGCCTGGCCCGCCCCTGGGCCATGCGCCGCAGCCAGCTGTCACGGGCCGCCACCACCCGCCTGGCCGACATCCCGGTGGTGCGGGCCTGACGCGGCTGGCATCAGCCGGGCACCATCACCCTGGGCGGCAGGTTGAGCTGGCGGATCCGGCGGGCGAAACCGCGGTCGTCAAAGGAGGCGATCGCCTCGCACTGGCGGCAGCTGGCGTGGTGAAGCGCATCTGCAAAATCCAGCCCCGCCCTGAGGCCCGCCAGCGCCTGCTCCAGGGCGGGCCTGTCTTCCGAAGTGAGCGAAGGAAGGCCGAGCAGCACGGAGAACACAGCGGCCACCTGGTCAGCCGCGAAGCCGTAGTAGCCCCGCAGCACCCACTCCAGCTCCAGCGCCACGGTCTTGGGCAGGAACAGGGGCTCACCGGATTCGATCAGCAGGCGGGCGGCCCGGCACTGGGATTCGGTGGCGGGATCGGCCTCCACCTCGGCCACGAAGTAGCGGGCCAGCACATTGGTATCCAGGCCGATCACAGCCGCAGCAGGCTGGCGGGATCAAAGTCGGGCGGCACGGGCGGCCGCCGGCTCTGGAGCATGCCGAAACCGCTGGGCGGCTGCGGATGGTCGGGCCTGAGCGGACGCACCTCGATGTGATCGCCCACAAGCGCGAAGCTCACGCGGCTCCCCCGGGCAAGACCCAGCTGCTGGCGCAGGGCCCTGGGAATGGTCACCTGGCCCTTGCTGGTAACGGAGGACGTGCTGTTGCTGGAACCGGAGGCAGAGGCGCCCACAGTGGTGAGCCGGTGGACTTACCTGGTAATACTAGCGCCGGGCCACCTCCAGGGACGTCCGCTGCAAGGCCATAAAAAAGCGGACCCGTCCAGGACCCGCTCGATGACCGGCGACAGTCTATGAACTTCTGTAACGGACTCGTGACACGCGCGGTCAGCCGCTGGAGAGCAGCTGCAGAGAGCCGGAGCGCTGGCTGAGCAGCAGTACCAGCCGCTCGCCCGCCCCCACCAGGCCGGTCTGCAAGCGCAGCTGCTCAAGCGGCACCAGCGCCAGGCCGCAGGTTTCCACCAGCAGCAACGGCAGGGTGGCGGCAGTGCCATGCATCGCCTGCAGGTTGAGGGCCTGCTGCACCGCCCGGCTGCTGCGCTCCAGCCCCAGCCGCTCCACCAGCTCGGGCCAGAGGTGGTTCACCGGCGTGAAGCGGGCCAGATCCAGGCGCGGGCCCAGGTTGGGCTCAGCCATGACCCGCAGGTTGGGACGCGGGGGGGAGATCGGTGAGAGCCGCCTCGATCATCGCCGCCGTGACCGGGATCGTCTCCAGTTCATCGGCGTTGTCGAGAAAGGCCTCAAACGAGGCATAGCGGCGGATGCAGGGGTCGGCCCCGGCGGCGGCACAGGCCGCCTGCCAGTCGCCGTCATCGGGCCGCACCAGGGCGTAGCCCTGCAGGGCCTCCTCCAGATCGCCGCCGTCGCTGATGCCATCGCCGTGCCAGAGCACCTCAAAGAAGCCCATGGCTCGCCAAAACCACGCATTTAAAAGAAACGTTAGGGCCAGACCCAAGCAGAAAAACCAGACCAGACCAAGTCACACCTAGCCAAGCCAAACCAAGTCACACCAAGTCAAGCCAAACCAAGTCACACCAAGTCAAGCCGAACCAATCAGACCAGACCAACCAGCAACAAGAGCGAGAGCAGCAGCAGGAACTGCGAGCGAGCCGCTCACCACACGCCGAACAGGGGCGGGCCGACGTCGTCGAAGGGCTCCACCTTCCACTCGGGCGCGGGGCCGCCGGCCTTGGGGGGCTTGGGCGGACCGGAGAGGCTCTCGGGGGTGATGGCGGGGATCGGTGCAGGGCCACAGGGGCACTGGCAGCTGCCGTCGGGGCCGATGCTGCCCAGGCTGGGCTCGCCGCAGTTGCAGCCGCACTCCTGGGCACGAACGGGAGCCAGGGGGGAGGCAAGCAGCACCAGGGCCAGCGCCAGGCGGGCGGGGGAGAGCAAGGCAGGGCAGCCGGTGACAGCCAAAGCTAGGTGCTCAGGCCGCCGCGCCGAAGCCGGCGCAGCGCTGGGCATCGAGCTGCTGGAGGTAGCGGCGCTCGCCGTAATACAGCTCCTGGAACTGGAGGGCATCGGCGTTGAGCTCGGTGAACAGCGCCTCGATGCGGGCCTCCATGTCGCGGGCCACCGGCTGCAGGCCAGCCGCAGGGGTCTGGCTGGCAGACTCGTCCGGCTGCAGCAGGCGGGCGATGCAGCGCTCCAGGGTTTCCAGCCGCTGGCCGCTCCAGGCGTCGAGCAGGTGGCGGCAGCGCTTGAGGCACTTCTGCCGCTCCAGCACCGCCGTGGCGCCGCGCAGCTGCAGCAGCGGCTGGGCCAACTGCAGGTGCTGCAGCTCCGAGGGCTCCAGCAACGGCGTCAGCCGGCCCAGCAGGGCGCTCTGCTCCACCACCAGCTGGTCGCCCAGCAGCCGGGGCAGATCCAGATCGGCCAGGTCGTGGCCCGGATCCTGGCCGCGGTTGATCGCCTCCAGCCGGCCGGCGCCCAGGTTGTCCTCCTCCAGGGCGCTGATCGCCCCCCAGAGCTGGCGGTGGTGGGCCAGGGCGAAGTCGTCCAGCTCCCGCTGGCGCAGCTCGGCGCGGATCGCGCCCCGCTGATCGGGGCAGTGCAGGTAGAGCCGCAGCACCTCGGCCTCGGCCCGCTCACGCAGCCCCGCCTCGCCCGGCTGTTCCCACTTCTGGGAGCGGCCATGCCAGCGCTGGCCCTTCACCTGCTGGCGCAGGTCGTCCTCCAGCTGCAGGGCCAGCCGCGCCTGGCCGCCGCTGAGCCTCTCGGCCACCTGCTGCAGGTAGCGGCTGCGCACCGCGCTCTGGGGCAGCTTGCCCAGCAGCGCCACCAGGGCGGTGACGGCCTGCTGGAACTGGTCGGCCTTGCCCAGGTCGCGGCCCGCCAGCACCTGGTCGATCTGCCAGTCAAGGAACAGGGGGGCCTGGTCGAGCAGGGCCCGGTAGTCGCCGGCGCCGTGCTCCACCAGGAACTCGTCGGGATCCTTGCCCGCCGGCAGGTGCAGCACCCGCAGCTCCAACTGCCCCTGCAGCGCCAGCTGCTCCACCTCGCCGATCGCCCGCTGGGCCGCCCGCACCCCGGCGCCGTCGGCGTCGAAGTTGAGCACCAGCCGGCGGCTGTCGGTGCAGCGGCACAACTGGGTGATCTGCTGGCTGCTCAGGGCCGTGCCCAGGGCCGCCACCGCGTTGCTGATGCCGGCGGCATGCAGGGCGATCACGTCGAAGTAGCCCTCCACCACCACCGCCCGGTCGTCGCGGCGGATGGCATCGGCGGCCCGGTCGAGGCCGAACAGGTGCTTGCCCTTCTCGAACACCTCCGTTTCCGGCGAGTTGAGGTACTTGGGCTCGGCGCCATCGAGGCTGCGGCCGCCGAAGCCGATCACCCGCCCCTGGCGGTCCTTGATCGGCACCATCACCCGGCCGCGGAAGCGGTCGTAAAAGCCATCCCCGCCCTTGCGCGGCACCACCAGTCCGGCGGCCTCCAGCAGTTCGGGGGCGAAGCCATGCACCTGGCCCAGGTGCTGCAGCAGGCCATCCCAGCGGTCGGGGGCAAAGCCCAGCTCGAAGGCCTCCAGGGTGGTGTCGCTGAGGCGCCGCTGCTGGCGCAGGTAGGCCAGGGCAGCCTCCCCCTCCGGCGCCCGCAGCTGGCTGCGGAACCAGCCGGAGGCGAGGCTGAGCACCTTCTGCAGCTGCTCGCGGCGGGAGAGCTGCTTGCGCAGCCGCTCCTGCTGGGGCCCGTCGAGGGTCTCCACCGGCAGCTGGTACTTGCGCGCCAGCTCCAGCACCACATCGCTGAAGCTCTGGCGCTGCAGCTCCATCAGGAACTTGATGGCGTTGCCGCCGGCGCCGCAGGAGAAGCAGTAATAGAACTGCTTGGCCGGCGACACCGTCATCGACGGCGACTTGTCGTCGTGGAAGGGGCAGATCCCCACGAACTCGCGCCCCTTCTTCTTGAGCACCACGTGCTCGCCCACCACGTCGACGATGTCGGCCCGTTCCTTGACGGCCTCGATCGTGCGGGGATGGAGGCGGGGCAGGCTCAAGACCGTGGGAGCTGCGACGGTCCGATTCTGAAGGGAGCGCCCGCTCCGGCCGCGGGGCCGCTGTCAGCATGCCGCCACCGCAGTGATGAACAACGTGAACCGCACCCGCTGGCATTGCCTGCTGGCCGCACTGCTGGCGCTGGTGCTCGTGGTGCTCGCCCCGCTGGCAGCGCCGGGGGCGGGACGCAGCGAGCCGCTCGCACCGCCGCCGAGCCAGCAGGTGATCCCGATCGAGGAGCAGCCCTTCTACCCCGATCTGATGGCGGCGACCCAGCGCTGGGCCGACTCGGCGCTCGCCCAGGTGGTGGCCGACAGCCCCCGCGACACCCTGCTCAATTTCTATGCCGTGATGGCGCGGGTGCAGCACGACCTCGAGACGGTCACAGCCAACCCGCTTCGGGATCCGGGCTGGCGCTGGAGCCCGGCGGCCCGGCGGCGCATCCGCGCTGCCGAGACGTTGTTCGCCCAGGCGGTGGACGCCCTCGACACCAGCGTCTTCCCCGAGAGCGTGCGCGCCGATCTGGCCGATGAGGCGGCCATGCAGCTCAAGGAGGTGCTCGATCACGTGTTCAGCCACAGCACCGTGCCGATCACGATTCCCGATGCGGCCGGGATGAAACTGCTCAACGACAGCCGCAGCCAGCCCAGCCAGAGCTGGACCCTGGCGAACACGGCGATCACCCTGGCCGTGGGGGAGAACGCCAGCGAGGAGAAAACCAGCGAGATCAACACCGGCTTCCGCTTCACCGGCGGCACCGTGCGCCAGATCGGCCGGATGTACGAGGAGATCCGAAACCTGCAGCAGATTCCACAGCCCTACGCCACCCCCGGGCTCTACGGCGACTACATCACCACCCCCGGCTATCTGGCAGCACCCAAGTGGTATCTCCGCCTGCCGCCAGCGCTGCGGCGAGTACTGGAGATGGAGCACCAGGGCCAGACGGTCCTGCAGATCGCCACCGCCCTGGCGGTGCTGCTGCTCTACGGCTGGCTGCTGCGGCAGATCGGCCGCCGCCTGCTGCACACCTACCGCCACCGGCGCATCGGCAGCGGATCCAGTCCGAGAGGCGCCTGGCTGCTCGACAACCTGGCCTGGAAACGGGTACTGCTCACCCTGCCGCTGCTGCCGCTCACCTGGCTGGGCAAGACGCTCATCGATGACAGCGTGAACATCACGGGCACGCCGCTGCTGGTGATCACCTACCTGTTCTTCATCGCCTACTTCATCGCCGCCGGCTTCTTCTTCTTCGTTCTGTTCGAAGCTCTCGGCCGCAGCCTCTCGGAATGGCTGGCGAGGCTGCGGGGTGGGGGGTCGGAGCTGCAGCTGCGGCGCGTGAGCAATCTGGTGATGCCGGTGAGCCGGATGCTCGGCGGCCTGGTGGCGGTGGTGCTGATCTACCGGCTGCTGATCGTGCTCGGCCTGCCCTCCGCCACCGTGCTGGCCTTTTCGGCCGTGCCGGGCCTGGCAATCGGTCTGGGGGCCTCGAAGCTGCTCGGCAACCTGTTCGGCGGCCTGTCGATCCAGACCGACCGGCCGGTGCGGGTGGGGGAGTTCTGCCGGATCGGCGAGAACCTGGGCTTCGTCACCCGCATCGGCCTGCGCTCGCTGGAGCTTGAGACCCTGGAGAGCTGGGTGACGATCCCCAACGCCATCGCCGACGAGGAGACGATCGTGAACTTCTCTCGCCGCCAGCCGAACAGCGACGCGCCCCCCACCCAGTCGCTGGTGGTGCGGCTGGCGGTGAACCACCGCTTCAGTCCCGAGCAGGTGGCCGATCTGCTGAGCTTCGCCCGCCGGGCGGTGCAGGCGATCGAGGGGCTGGAGCAGCCCCTGGTGAGCCTGGAGCAGGAGGGAATCGACAACGTCACCCTGATCTGCCACGGCCTGGTGGCTGCGCACGAATGGCAGCACTATCTGGCTGCCCGGGAGCGGCTGCTGCTGCGACTGGAGGAGGTGGTGGAACAGGTGCGGCTCTGCCAGCGCCAGATCGGCGTCAGCTACGACACCGGCAGCGAACAGCTCCAGCGCCTGCCGGCCCTGATCGCCGGGGTGGTGAGTCGCGATCCGCTGCTGGCACTGCAGTCATGCCGGCTGATGACGATCTCCGACTTCAGCTACGACTTCGTGTTCCGGCTGCACGGCCACCACGCCAGCTTCGGGGCGTTCAAGGACGCCATCAACCGGCTCAACCAGGACCTGCTGGCCTGCCTCGCCGCCGAGGGGATCGAGATCCCCTACCCCACGGCGGTGGAGATCCAGAAGGCGGCGTGAGCGACTCCAGCGCCGGAATCAGGTCGCAGCCGGAGCTGGCGATGGTGGCCAGCGCCCTGAGCTTCTCGCTGATGGGCGTGTGCGTGAAGCAGGTGGGCGGCCGCATTCCCGCCGCCGAGGTGGTGCTGGTCCGGGCCCTGGTGAGCGTGGTGCTCAGCTGGCTGCTGGTGCGGCGGGCGGGCATCAGCCCCTGGGGCCAGCGACGCGGCCTGCTGGTGCTGCGGGGGGCGATCGGCAGCGTGGCCCTGCTCTGTGTGTACATCGCCCTCACGGAGCTGCCGCTGGCCTCAGCCACCGTGCTCCAGTACCTCTATCCCACCTTCACGGCCCTGCTGGCCTGGCTGGTGCTGGGCGAGCCCATCGGCCGGCGGGTGCTGCTGGCGGTGCTGCTGGGCTGGACGGGGGTGCTGCTGGTGGCCCGCCCGGACCAGTTGCTGGGGCCGGCGGTGCTGATCGCCGTGGCGGGGGCCTTCTGCACGGCCCTGGCCTACGTGAGCGTGCGCTCCCTGGCCCGCAGCGAGCACCCGCTGGTGATCGTGTTCTATTTCCCTCTGGTGGCGGTGCCCCTGAGCCTGCCGCTGGTGCTGCTCAATCCGGTGTGGCCCACGCCGGTGGAGCTGCTCTGGTTGCTGGGGGTGGGGGTGTTCACCCAGATGGGCCAGGTGTTTCTCACCTCCAGCCTGGTGGCCCTGCCGGCAGCCAGGGCCACGGCGATCAGCTACGTGCAGGTGGCCTTCGCCGGCGTCTGGGGCTGGCTGCTGTTCGGCGAGCTGGTGGATGGCTGGACCGTCGCCGGGGCGGCGCTGGTGCTGGCCGCCACGTTGATCAGCCTCAGCCCGGGATCGGCAGGGGATCGGTGATCCAGGCCTGGGTGCTGCCGTCGGGGCTGCCGCTGGGGCGGGCCAGGCGCCAGCTCTCGCCGCGGGCGCCACGCTGGAGAAAGAGCTCGAACGGGCTGTCCACCCGGATGGGGTCGCCGGGCAGACGCCAGTCGAAGGCACCGGCCAGGCGCCAGCCCGGGGCTTCGCCGATGCGGATCGCCTGCTGCTCCGCCACCCGCACCCGGCTCACCTCGGGTGCACCGGCCGCCTCCAGCTCCAGGGCCTGGGCGATCGCCCCCTGGGTGAGCTGGATCTGCAGCGCCAGGGCCTGGAGCAGCACACTGCGCGGCGGCTGGCCGCCGTTGGCGCAGGCGCCCAGGGGCAGCACCAGCAGCAGGGGCAGGGCCAGGGCCAGCAGCCGCCGGCCGAGGGCCTGCCACAGGCGGGCAGCGGGACACGGCTGGGCAGGGGTCCGCGGGGCGGGCAGCATGGGGGCATTCGAGCTGCACCCATGATCGGCTGGCTGCAAGGGGAACTGGCCGAGCCGTGGCAGCAGGACAAGCGCTGCGGGCTGCTGCTGGTGTGCCATGGGGTGGGCTACGAGGTGCAGGTGAGCCAGCGCCAGTGGCAGCAGCTGCCGGTGCGGGGCAGCCAGCTCAGCCTGCACATCCACCAGGCGGTGCGCGAGGACGGCTGGACCCTCTACGGCTTCGCGGAGCGCCATGAGCGCGAGCTGTTCCGCGAGCTGGTGGGGGTGAGCGGCGTGGGACCGCAGATGGCCCTGGGCCTGCTGGGCTGCCTGGAGCCGGAGGCGCTGGTGCAGGCGATCGTGCAGGCCGACCTGCGCCGGCTGTGCGCCGCCCCCGGGGTGGGCAAGCGCACGGCCGAACGGCTGGCGGTGGAGCTGCGGGCGCGGCTGCAGCAGCGCTTCCTCGGCCAGCTGCTGGCCGCCGAACAGGACGGCGAAGCCCTCGCCGGCCCCGACCTGGCCCAGGGGCAGCGCGATGAGGTGCAGCTCACCCTCTCTGCCCTGGGCTACGAGGCCCTGGAGGTGCATCGGGCGCTGCGGGCAGTGGCCGCTGCAGGCGAGGACGCGGCCGGCTGGCAGGCGGACGACTGGATCCGCGCGTGCCTGCGCTGGCTGTCCCGCCAGGTGGCCTGACCCCGCCGCGTTAATGTGGTTGTTTGCTCCGCAGACACCCGGCTGGTTGACCCCTGGCCGCGTTTCGTCCTCCCCCACCTCCATGCCGCTCACCACCACCCAGAAGCAGGACCTGATCAACTCCCACCAGACCCACGGCACGGATACCGGTTCGGTGGAGGTGCAGGTGGCGATGCTGAGTGAGCGCATCAGCCAGCTCACCGGCCACCTGCAGCAGAACAAGCACGACTTCTCCTCCCGCCAGGGGCTGCTGAAGATGATCGGCCGCCGCAAGCGCCTGCTCGGCTACCTCAAGGGTCTGAGCCAGGAGCGCTACAGCCAGCTGATCGCCAAACTCGGCATCCGCGGCTGATTCGCTTTCCATGGCGGGCAAAGGCAACCGACCCAAGTCCAGCAAGACAAAGCCCAGCAGCAGCCAGGCCGGCAAGGGTGTAGCTCAGCCGGCCAGGCGCGCTGGCCAGTCAGCGGCTCGTGCCCGTGAGCAGATGATTCCGGAGGCCGTGGCCAACCGCATGGCCCGGCGGATCGCCATCGCAACCGGCATCCCCACCCTGATGGGCATGGGGGTGTTTGTGGGCAGCTACGTGCTGGTGAGTCGCCAGATTGTGGACATCGCCCCCGGCCTCACCCTCACCGCTTCGGGGGGATGTTTTCTGTTGGGCCTGCTGGGGCTGAGCTATGGCGTGCTCTCCGCCAGCTGGGAATCCCAGCCGGGCAGCCTGCTGGGCACCGAACAGCTGGGGCTGAACATCGGGCGGATCAAGCAGTCGCTCGCCGCCATGCGCAACAGCTCAGGCCGCCAGCAGGGGTGAGCTGATCCGGGCCTTGAACTCGGCCGACTGGAGAGTGGTGAGCGCCGCGGCTGGGTCGGCCACGCAGAACTGGGAACCAAGGCGCACGAAGCGGGCCTGATCCCCCTGGCGCACCAGGGCCACCACCGGCACCCGCGAGCCCACCTCGTCCTGGGGGGGGCGGTGGCGGTGCAGACACTCGCGCAGGCGGTGCTGCACGGCAATATCGGCGGCCTGCTCGGCGGGGATCTCCACCATCAGCAGCTGGAGGTCGTCGATCGAGCGGCAGTCGTCCACGATCAGCTGCACCCGCTCGTCGCGGCGGTCCACCGAGCCCCACACCAGCAGGCGGGCGTCCACCATCAGGTGGTCGGCCAGGCGGGCATAGGCCTTGGGAAACACCACCGCCTCGCAACTGCCGGTGAGATCTTCCAGCTGCAGCACCGCCATGCGATCGCCCTTGCGGGTGGTCACCTGGCGCAGCTCCGGCACCATCACCACGGCGCTCACCTTGGCCTTGTCGGCCTGCTCCTCGAGGGATCCCAGCGCCAGGGGGGAGAGCAGCTTCACCTTCGGCGCCAGCTGCTTGAGCGGATGGTCGGAGAGGTAGAAGCCCACCAGCTCCTTCTCCAGCCGCAGCTTCTCGGTGGGGGGATAGTCGGCCACGGGCGCCGCCTTGGGCGCGGTGCTGAGGGAGCCGCTCCCCCCCCCATCGCCGCCAGCAGGGGCGGCACCGCCCAGACCGCCCAGCAGATCGAGCAGGTTGCCCTGGCCGCTGGCCCGGTCCTTGGCGCGGGAGCTGGCCCAGTCGAGCACCAGATCCAGATCCGCCATCAGCTGGGCCCGGTTGGCCTTCGGCTCCAGGGCATCGAGGGCACCGGAGTGGATCAGGGCCTCCAGGGCACGGCGGTTGAGCTGCTGGCCGGGGATGCGGTCGCAGAGATCGGCCAGGGACGCGAAGGCGCCATCACTCCGCCGCGCCTCGATCAGCTGGCGGATCGCGCCCTCGCCCAGATTGCGAACTGCTGAGAGCCCGAACAGGATGCGGTCGCCCACGGGCGTGAAATCGATACCCGAAGCATTCACATCCGGCGGCATCACCTCAATGCCCATGGCATTGCAGTTGGCGATGTAGCGCTGCACCTTGGCCGAATCACCGGCATTCACGGTGAGCAGGGCCGCCATGTAGGCCACCGGGTAGTGGGCCTTGAGGTAGGCGGTCTGGTAGGTCACCGCGCCGTAGGCGGTGGAATGGCTCTTGTTGAAGCAGTATTCGGCAAACAGCACCATCTGCTCAAACAGCCCCTCGGCGATCTTCGGATCGACGCCGCGCTCGGTGGCGCCCTTCACGAAGATGCTCTGGTGCTTCTCCATCTCGCTCTTCTTCTTCTTGCCCATCGCCCGCCGCAGCAGGTCGGCTTCGCCGAGCGAATAGCCGGCCAGATCCTGGGCGATCTTCATGATCTGCTCCTGATACACCATGATCCCGTAGGTCTCCTTGAGGATCGGCTGGAGCTTCTCGTGGGCGAAGTCGATCGGCTCGCGACCGTGCTTGCGGTTGATGAACTTCGGAATCAGGCCCGCATCGAGAGGCCCCGGCCGGTAGAGGGCCAGGATCGAGGAGATGTCCTCCAGGGAGGAGGGCTTGAGGTCGCGCACGATCTGGCGCATGCCGCTCGATTCCAGCTGGAAGATGCCCTCCAGATCACCACGAGCCAGCAGACCGTAGGTGCCGGGATCATTGAGGGGCAGCGCATCGGGATCCACCGTTTCGCCGGTGCTCTCCTTCACCAGATCGATGGTCTTGTCGATCATCGTGAGGTTTTTGAGGCCGAGGAAGTCCATCTTCAGCAGGCCCATCGACTCCACGTCTTCCATGAAGTACTGGGTGATCACCTGGCCGTCGTTGTTGCGCTGCAGCGGCACCACCTCATCGAGGGGATCGGCGGCGATCACCACACCGGCGGCATGCACACCGAAGGTCTTGTTGGTGCCCTCGATCCGCATCGCCATGTCCACCCAGCGCTTCACCTGGGGGTCGTTCTGGTATTTCTCGCGGAACTCGGGGGCCGGCGACTCCTCGCCGATCATCTCCTTGAGCTTGGCGGGCTTGCCACGCACCACCGGGATCAATTTCGCCAGCCGGTCGGCATCGCCGTAGGGAATATCGAGCACGCGGGCCACGTCCTTGAGCACCGCCTTGGAGGTCATGCGGTTGAAGGTGATGATCTGGGCCACCTTCTCCTCGCCATAGCGCTGGGTGACGTAATCGATCACCTCACCGCGGCGCTCGATGCAGAAGTCGGTATCAATATCCGGCATCGACTTGCGCTCCGGATTCAGGAAGCGCTCGAACAGCAGGCCGTTGGTGACCGGATCGATGTTGGTGATCCCCAGGGCATAGGCCACCAGAGAGCCCGCAGCCGAGCCCCGGCCCGGCCCCACCGGAATGCCGCTTTCGCGGGCGAAGCGGATGTAGTCCCACACCACCAGGAAGTAGGTGGGAAAGCCCATCTGCTCCATCACCTGCAGCTCGAA
>JBBASN010000028.1:0-24244 GCA_040399225.1 Prochlorococcaceae cyanobacterium
CCGTCTTGAAAAGCGTTTCGCCATTAGCGCTGGGCCGAGCGCCTTATCGGCCACAATCCTGATGACGTCAAGCCCATTGGGGCGGCGCAGAAATCGGTCTGGGTCACGTCCTCCCCCAGGATCCGGCGGACTACGTCCTGCGCGGGGGCCGGGCTGGCTGTTGCCTGGCCAATCCGCGTCCCAGGAGCTCCATGAGCATCAGGGGTTGGTCAACGTGGCTCATGCGCATGCGCTTGGCGATGGTCTCGCGTAGGCGCTCGTCAATGGGGGAGGGGGTTGGGGGCATGGGGGGATCCTGAGGTTGGCCTGGGCCGCCTAGGGCTGTCACCCCCAGTTAGCGTTGTTCAACTGGCGTTCAGATGCCATGACTCAGGCCCTCGAAGCCGCGATCGCCTCCGCAGCCAAGCTGCCACCGCAAGAGCAGGACGCCCTAGCGGCCCTGCTGGTCGCAGAGATGGAGAGCGAGGAGCGATGGGGCGATCTTTTCTCTCATTCTCAGGGTCTGCTGGCTGAACTGGCCCAACAGGCCCTGGGCGGCGTGCTGCCCTCCATCGAACCGTTCCAGCCCACCTGATCTGGTTTCGGCATCCATGCCTCCGCGGGATCACCAGGCTGTGCCCAGGCGTCACCGGATAGGCATCGGCGATGCAGAGCGCCAGTTCGTTCTCCAGCAGCACCCGGCCGCTGCCCTCCAGCGCGCAGAACACACAGCCCGCTTTGCGTTGGCCGTAGCTGGCCTGCAGGCCGCGGAAGCAGAGCGCCTGAAGGTTGCTAGTGACGTCGGAGCCGCCCTGGTTTCTGGGGATGATGGGAGCCACATACAGGGCCCGCTCACGGTCGTGAGCGTTTGTCGCGCCTAGGCTAGTCAAGCCAGGACGCCGCCATGACAGACCAGCTTGGTCGCATCACCATCGATCCAGGCATCTGCCATGGAAAGCCAACCATTCGTGGTTTGCGCTATCCGGTGGAGATGGTGCTGGAACTCTTGTCAGCTGGTATGAGTGGGCCTGACATTCTTGCCGACTATCCTGATCTTGAGCCCGAAGACATCACGTCGGTACTTCAGTATGCAACCCAGCTCGCCCGTGTTCAGCGGATTGAATCAATCTCTGCATGAGGATTCTGCTGGATGCCCAGCTGCCTCGCTCGCTTGTACGGCCGCTGGAGCAATTGGGTTGCGACGTTCTGCACACGCTTGATCTGCCCGACGGGAATCGCAGTCCAGACGAAGTTATCTCTTCAATCGCCGACCGGGATGACCGTATTGTCTTCAGCAAGGATGAGGATTTCGTGCGGAGTCATCTCCTGCGCGGGACTCCTGCCAGGCTTCTGATCGTGGCCACCGGCAACATCGCCAACCGGGATCTCACCGTCTTGTTGCTTCGTGTTCTGCCGGAGCTCAGCCGTCTGTTTGAAGCCCATGTGCTCGTTGAGCTGAGTCGTAACGCATTGGTTGTGAGGCATTGAGCCCAGCCGCGGTACCTACGATGCAACCAATGAAGGCCGGTCAGATCGTGCGTACCTACTCCGCCGTGATCGAACGCTGCAGTGAGACAGGTCTGCTTGTGGGCCATGTGCCTGGCTTCCCCGGCGCCCACAGCCAGGGGGCGACGCTCGACGAGCTGCAGGCCAACCTCCAGGAGGTGATCGCCATGCTGCTGGAGGACGGCGAGCCGAGCCTGGAGAGCGATTTCGTCGGTCTGCAGCAGATCGTTGTTCCGGCTTGAACGTGGACGCGGCACCACCGTTCCAGCCCATCAGGGCCGCGACATCGCGCCACCGCTGCTTCGTCAGATCGCCAAGGACATCGGCCTGACCATGGAGGAATTCCTTGGCTACCGCTGAACCTGGCAGTTGCCCATAGCCCTTGGGGCACAGCTCTGGAAGCTCATTGCTTGGCCCTTGATCACCAGGTCGGCAACGGCAATGCAGAGCGCCAGCTCGTTCTCCAGCAGCACCCGGCCGCTGCCCTCCAGCACGCAGACACGCAGCCGGCCTCGCGCAGGGCGTAGCTGGCCTGCAGATCGCTGAAGCCGGTGGAATCGGTGTCGCGCTTACCGGCGTTGCCGCGGAAGCAGAGGGCTTGCAGGTTGGTGATGGCGTCGGAACCGCTCTGATTCCTGGGCATGATGTGGTCCACATCCAGGGCCCTTTGATGTTCATGGGCTCCCCAGTACTCGCAGCGGCCCCGGGCGCGGGTTAGCACCCTGTAGTTCACCGAGCCGCTGATCGGGGTGCGATGGCGGCTGCGGTGGGCAAACACCTCATCGCCGCGTTGCTCGTGGAAGGCATCAAGGCGCTCGCGGCATAGCTACAGCAGCTCGTCGCCGCCGATAAGGCTGTAGGCGCCGTTGCCGTAGGCGGTGATGCCATTTCCGGTGAGCACGTGCCCACCATCCGCTTCCCAGGATCCGCCGGGCCACATCCTGCGCCGGGGCGGGGCTGGCTTGTTGCACGGCAAATCCGCGGCCCGTCAGGCCATCGCACCTGCTGGGATCCCTTCTGGCTGTACCGCCCCAGTCCCCCACCCAAAGACTGATGACAAAAGGCACACAGAGTCTTATGGTGTTGCCATGAAGCCCTTTCGCTGGAGCTCAGCCAAGAACGAGGTCCTTCAGCTTCAACGAGGCGTTTCCTTCGAGGCCGTGGTGGTTGCCATCGAATCCGGTGATCTGCTCGACATCGTTGAGCATCCGAACCAGGCCCGCTACCCAGGCCAGCGCATTCTTGTCGTTCTGATCTCCGGCTATGTCCATCTTGTGCCTTATGTCGAGGCCGAAGATCACCTCTTTCTCAAAACCATCATTCCCAGCCGCAAAGCCACCATCGCCTACCGCCCAGGAGACGCACCATGAACCCCCTTGATCAAGAAGAGCAGGAGATCCTGGAAGCCTTCGAAGCGGGCACTCTCCGTTCCGTGGCTACGGCGGCAGAGCGCTCCCGCCTGGAAGCCTCCGCAAGGTCAACGGCCAGCAAGGATCAGCGCATCAACATTCGCCTCACCAGTGAGGATTTAGGCGCCTTGCGTGCCCGTGCACTGCAGGAGGGCATTCCCTACCAGACCCTGATCACCAGTGTCCTTCACAAGTACGTGAGCGGCAGGCTTCTCGATCGACCCTGAACGTGCGCAGCGTCGTGGTTTCGGACGGCCCGTCAGGTTGGCTCCCCTGCCTTCCTCGCAGCGGGTGATGCCATTGCGGTTGAAGGTGAACCTTGCCCACCATCCGTTTCACGCGCTCCGTGTAGGAGTCGCTCTGGGTCACGTCTTCCCCCAGGATCCGGCGGGCCACGTCATGCGCCGGGCCGGAACTGGGGTGGGCCAGCTCCTGCTTGCTGCCGACTACGGTTTCAGCCCGGTATCACGCACCATGTCCGTTCTCGGCAAGCAGGCCATCCTCGAAGCCATCGCCGAGGGGGCCATCACAATCTCGCCCTTCTGCACGGAACGGGTTGGACCTGCCTCTGTGGATCTCACCCTGGCCAGCACCTTTCGCGTGTTCCGCAAGGTGCACCAGGTGATCGAGGTGGGCGACGACACCGATTACCGCGCCTTCACCGACAAGATCGAGGTTGAACAGGGCGGCAGCATCCTGATCATGCCCGGGGAAACCGTGCTGGGCATCACCCGCGAGCGGCTCACCCTCGGGCCCGGGATCTGTGGTTGGCTGGAGGGTCGCAGCCGCTTTGCCCGTCTCGGCTTGATGGTTCACATCAGCGCTCCATTCATGGGGCCCGGTATTGACAGCCAACAGGTGCTGGAGATGAGCAATTTTGGCCCGGCGCCCTTGGCGGTTGCACCGGGTTTGCCGATCTGCCAGTTCGTGTTTCAGCGGCTGGATGGAAACGAACGCTACGTGGGCCTTTTTGCGGGTCAGACGCACCTCACGTTCTGAGCTGGGGTCAAGCGGTGAGCAGCCTGCACCAGGCAGTGCTGCTAGGCACTCAGAGCCAGCCGGGATCTTGCCCAGCCAGCGATCTGGCTCGCGGTGTGTGCTTAAGCCGCGGGCGGCTGGGTTGAATGGTGCTCCCGAACACTTTGGCCATGGGAGAGGATGGCAGATTTTCTTATTTTTTGTGGCTGGGGGGGTATGTTGGCCATGTCTGTTTTACTGGTTACCTGCCGATTTCCGATGGTGCCTTAGGCCGGCCGCTCTCGCCTGGGAATTCCAGGACATGGTTCCATTGTCTGTGCTGGGTTGCATCTGCATGGCTGATCGGGGCGTTGTCTATCTCGCGGTTCAGCAGTTCGGTTATCTGGAAGCGGCTCTGATCAGTGCCCTGGCACTGCGGGCTCTCCATCCCCATCTGCCGATCACCGTTGTGTCGGATCTGTCCGCTTTGGCCGAGTTGCCTCTCGATCGCCATGGCCTCGAGGCCCATCTGCTGCAGCCAGTGCCCGTCGGCACAGATCTGAGCCTGTCCCGGGCCGTGAAAACGCGCATCTACAACTTCAGCAGCCACCGGGACACGCTCTACCTGGATGCGGACATGCTGCCGGTGCAGCCCCTCACCAGTCTCTGGAGCATCCTTGAACAGGGCGACGTGGGGACGTGCCCGACCGGCTGCCGGAGATCGGCCTGTGCGACCACATCGCCCCGGAGGAGGTGGCCTACACCTTGGAGCGACTGGCCCCCAGCACTCGCCAGTTCAACAGTGGCCTGATCCTCTGGAGGCGCAGTGCTGCCAGCACGGCGCTGTTCGAGGCGTGGCATCGCGAATGGCGGCGGTTCGGGCGCCATGACCAACTGGCCCTGGCCCGGGCCATTGCCGCCAGCCACACTTCCGTGCTGGAGCTTCCCCGCCGCTACAACCTCTCTCCCCGGGACGCCGAACCTCTGCTCAAGCAGGGCGAACCGGCCAACCTGCTCCACTGCTGGGGAGGCAAGGTGACCAGCGGTCGCTTCCGCAGGTTGGCCAGACGCTTCTGTCCGCAGGCGCTGGAAACCGCGGAGCAGCTGCTGGCGACCATTGCCGAGCCTCTGCTCAGCGCCTGAGATCGAAGCGATCAGCCTCCATCACCTTCACCCAGGCGCTCACGAAGTCGCACACGAAGCGAGGTGCGCCATCGGCCTGGGCATACACCTCGCCGATCGCCCGCAGCTGGGAGTTGGAGCCGAACACCAGATCCACCCGGGTGCCACTCCAGCGCAGCGCCCCGCTGCGGCGATCGCGGCCCTCAAACAGCTCGCCGGTCTCATCGACGGGGGCCCAGGTGGTCGCCATGTCGAGCAGGTTCACGAAGAAGTCGGGGCTCAGCACACCGGGGCGCTCGCTGAACACGCCATGGCGGCTGCCGCCGGTGTTGGCGCCCAGCACCCGCAGGCCGCCCACCAGCACGGTCATCTCCGGGGCGCTCAGGCCAAGCAGCTGGGCCCGGTCCACCAGCAGGTGCTCCGCTGCCACGCTCATCGGCCCCTTCTGCCAATTGCGGAAGCCATCGGCCTGGGGCTCCATCACCGCAAACGAGGCCGCATCGGTGTGCTCCTGGCTGGCATCCATCCGGCCCGGTGTGAAGGGCACCTCCAGCGGCTGGCCGGCGGCGGCGGCGGCCTGCTCCACGCCCACGCCACCGGCCAGCACGATCAGATCCGCCAGTGACACCCGCACGCCATCGCTGCGGGAGGCGTTGAAGGCCTGCTGGATGCCCTCCAGCACGCCCAGCACCCGCTGCAGCTGCTCGGGCTGGTTCACGGCCCAATCCTTCTGCGGGGCCAGGCGCACCCGGGCGCCGTTGGCGCCGCCACGTTTGTCGGAGCCGCGGAAGGTGGAGGCCGAGGCCCAGGCGGTGCTCACCAGCTCCGCCACGCTGAGCCCGGAGGCGGCCACGCGCGCCTTGAGGTCGGCGATGGCGGCCCCGTCCACCAGGGGATGGTTCACCGCCGGGATCGGGTCTTGCCAGATCAGCTCCTCGGCGGGCACTTCAGGGCCGAGATAAAGGGTCTTGGGCCCCATGTCGCGGTGGGTGAGCTTGAACCAGGCGCGGGCGAAGGCGTCGGCAAAGGCCTCCGGGTGCTGGTGGAAGTGGCGCGAGATCGGCTCGTAGATCGGATCGAAGCGCAGCGACAGATCCGCCGTGGTCATCATCGGCGGGTGCTTGAGCCCGGGGATGTGGGCGTCGGGGATCAGGTGTTCCTCGCGGCAGTTCTTCGCCTGCCACTGCCAGGCGCCGGCGGGGCTCTTGATCAGCTCCCACTCGTAGCCGAAGAGCATGTCGAAGTAGCCCATGTCCCAGCGGGTGGGGTTGGGTTTCCAGGCACCCTCGATGCCGCTGGTGGTGGCATCGGCCCCCTTGCCGCTGCCGTGGCGGTTGGCCCAGCCCAGGCCCATCGCCTCCAGCGGCGCCCCCTCCGGCGGCGGCCCCACCAGCTCGGCGCTGCCGGCGCCATGGGCCTTGCCGAAGGTGTGGCCGCCGGCGGTGAGCGCCACGGTCTCTTCGTCATTCATTGCCATGCGGGCAAAGGTCTCGCGCACGTCGCGCCCCGACGCCACCGGATCGGGCACCCCGTTGGGACCCTCGGGGTTCACGTAGATCAAGCCCATCTGCACGGCGGCCAGCGGGTTTTCCAGCTGACGATCGCCGCTGTAGCGCTCATCGCCGAGCCAGCTGGTCTCGTTGCCCCAGTAGATGTCTTCTTCGGGCTGCCAGATGTCGGCGCGGCCGCCGCCAAAGCCGAAGGTGCGCAGCCCCATCGATTCGAGGGCGGCGTTGCCGGCCAGGATCATCAGGTCGGCCCAGGAGATGCGGTTGCCGTATTTCTGCTTGATTGGCCACAGCAGCCGGCGGGCCTTGTCCAGGTTGCCGTTGTCGGGCCAGCTGTTGATCGGTGCAAAGCGC
The DNA here is from genome assembly GCA_040399225.1 of Prochlorococcaceae cyanobacterium. Lineage (GTDB taxonomy): Bacteria > Cyanobacteriota > Cyanobacteriia > PCC-6307 > Cyanobiaceae > NIES-981. Next base: position 6,836 of record JBBASN010000028.1, read on the forward strand.
TGGTTGCCGGTGCCGCCACCGCCGCGGCCATCGGCGGTGCGGTAGGTGCCGGCGCTATGCCAGGCCATGCGGATGAACAGGCCGCCGTAGTGGCCCCAGTCGGCCGGCCACCACTCCTGGGAGTCGGTCATCAGGGCGATCAGGTCGCGCTTGAGGGCCTGGTAGTCGAGCGTCTCGAACGCCTCGGAGTAGTTGAACGCCTCGCCCAGCGGGTTGGACGCCGGGTTGTGCTGGTGGAGGATCGCCAGGTTGAGCTGCTGGGGCCACCAGTCGCGCGGCGCGGGGCCGCGGCCTGCCACCGCCATCGGGGCGGCGCCGTGGTTGAAGGGGCACTTGCCGAGTTCGGTCATGGCTGGCGCGGGCTTCGGTTTGGCGTGCTTTCCGGACCGTAGGCAGCACGCTCAGGGGCGTTCAGCGGCGGTCACACGCTGTGATGTGGCGGCTCAAGCATCAGTTCCGCCCGCGATCTGCAGCCCTTGTGTGTCACTTTCGGCCGACACGATTCGGGTTACGAATGAATGCGGCGCCCTCACCACATTGGCGACTTCCATAGAATCAACTCAGACCCAGGGCAATGGGAGCTGCGGCAGGTCGTTTCAGCGCGGCTTTGCAGCTGTTTCTCTTTGAATTCCGGGGAATCAGGGCGGAGCTCGTGCTGTCTGGTGCCTGCCCAATCAAGACAGTTTTTCAGGCCTGTTTTGTCAGGCCACTTTGGTCAGAAACGTGTTGTAAGGAAAGGAGGGAACTGTGAGCAACACCATCAACGAGGATCTTGTCAAACTTGACGCCACCAAGCCCGATCCCGTCAGCACTATGCGGGCGCAGGATCCGCCTGAGCTCGCGATTGCGCAGCGTGAGCTGGAACTCAACCGGCTGTGGCTGCGCTTCTCCGCTGCCCTGGCGGCGATGGACGTGGGTCCGACCCATTGGCCCCTCGATGGCTGGCTCCGCCTCGATGGAGATCGGCGGCCGCCGTTTCCGGTGATCCTGGTGCAGTTCAACGTCGATGGTGTGGGGGTGGTGCTCGGCATGGAGCACCCCGTAGCACCCGGGCGGCTGGGGGATCTCACCACCCAGGCCCATGGGGCGGGTTGCCGGCACCGCCCCGTGCTCTGCCAGGGGCGGGAGGCCTATTGCCGTGACAGGACGCTGCAGTACGCGGCGCTGCGCTTCGATCCCGAAGCCTGGCTGATCAGCGCGGGTTGCGGGGAGCCAGGTCGCTGGGGCGGCTGAGCACGAACACCGTCATGGCCGTGAGCAGGATCACCAGGGCCGTGACGCCAACGATGGCGGCGGTGTAGTCGGTTTGCATCGGGATCAGCTCCGGAGAACCCCAGGCCATGGCCGGGGGCAGGACTCAGCCGCCGAGTGGCGATCTGCTGGAGCAAGTGTAACGGAGTGCAACAGAAGCCCATGAAAAAAGCCACCCCTGGGGGCGGCTCCAGCTGATGGCAGCTGGGATCACCAGCGATTGCCGCCACCACCACCGCCACCGGCGGGACGGGGCTCGGCCTTGTTCACCCGGATCATCCGGCCCATCCACTCCACATCCTGGAGGTCGTCGATGGCCTTAGTTTCGTCGGTGGCCTCAGCCATCTCGACGAAGGCGAATCCGCGCTTGCGGCCGGTTTCCCGGTCGAGGGGAAGGGTGCACTTGCGCACCGAGCCGTACTCGGCGAACAACTGCTGAAGGTCCTCCACTTCGGCGTCGAAGGAGAGGTTGCCCACGTAAATGGTCATGAAATGAACGAACTTATGAACGCGATTCGTTGAATGCCCTGGAGAAAGTCGCTGGCCGAGCTGGAGACGTGCCGGATTGGGAAACCCTTCGGAACTCGTCGCCTGGAAGAAAACCTGCTGGAGAGTGGTCGTTGAATCCCCTTGAACCTACAGCACGGGGATGGACAACCCGGCAAGTGACTGCTCCCAGACCAGCAGCCACCAGGCCTGCAGCCAGCCTCCAGGCCGCCGGGTTCCGCCATCGGATTGACTGGCCGGACCTCTGTCCTCCCACCATGCCGATCGCGGTTCAGGAGCTGCTCGCCGCCCAGCGCTGGCGCTATGCCACCAAGAGCTTTGATCCCGCCCGATCCATCCCGGCCCAGCAGTGGCAGGCCCTGGAGGACTGCCTGGTGCTCAGTCCCTCCTCCTACGGCCTGCAGCCCTGGAAGTTCCTGGTGATCGACGATCCGGCCCTGCGCCAGGAGCTGCGCCCCCACTCCTGGAACCAGAGCCAGATCACCGATTGCTCCCACCTGGTGGTGCTGCTGGCCAAGCGCACGATCAGCGCCGCCGATGCCGACCGCTTCGTGGCTGCAACAGCCGCTGCCCGCGGCCTGGAGCTCTCCAGCCTCGATGCCTACCGCCAGCTGATCCAGGTGGATCTGATCGATGGTCCCCGTGCCGCCGAGATCGAGTGCTTCACCAGCAATCAGCTCTATATCGCCCTGGGCAACCTGATGACCTCGGCCGCCCTGCTCGGCATCGACACCTGCCCGATCGAGGGCTTCTCGCCTGCCGAGTACGACCGCATCCTCGGCCTCGAGACCAGCCCCTACCGCACCCGCGTGGCGTGCGCCTGCGGCTACCGCGCCGCCGACGACAAGTACGCCAACCTGGCCAAGGTGCGCTACCCCGCCAGCGAGCTGATCGAGCACCGCTGATCTCGGCCGGCCAGCAGCCGTTTGCGCAGGTCGTCCACCAGCACCACCAGCACCGGCACGGGCAGCATCCAGCCCAACCAGCCGGCCGGGAAGGGGGCCAGCTCCAGCACGGCCGCCAGGGGGGCCACCTGCACCAGCAGGACGGCGATCGCCAGTTCGCTGCCGATGCCGAGCCCCAGCAGGGGGTTCCGGCGCAGCCAGCCCAGGCCCGGGCGCCCCAGAACCGGCTGCCGGTCGCTGCGGCAGGCCATCAGCACGCCCAGCTGGCCGAGCACGATGGTGGTGAAGGTGGCGGCGGAGGCCTGCCGCTGCACGACCTGCCACGCCGGCTCTGCGGTACCGGCCAGGAGTGCCGGTGCCAGCGCCCGCAGCTGCGCCAGCCCCACCCCCTCGGCCCGCCAGGCGAGCAGGTAGGCGGCCATGGCCAGCCCCGCCTCCACCGCGCCGAGCAGCAGATAGCCCCTCACCATCACGGCCCTGGTGAGCAGCGGCTGATCCCGGTGCCGCGGGGGGCTCTGCATGCTGCCCGCCTCCGGCGGCTCTGCGCCGAGGGCCAGGGCCGGCAGCAGATCGGTGCCCAGATCCACCGCCAGGATCTGCAGCACCGTGAGGGCGGCGGGGATGGCCAGGGTGAGCATGGCCAGGAAGGGCAGCATCTCGGACACGTTGCTGGCCAGCACGTAGGGCAGGAACTTGCCGATGTTCGCCACCACGCCACGGCCGAAGCGCACCGCCGTGACGATCGTGGCGAAGTTGTCGTCGAGCAGCACGATGTCGGCGGCCTCCCGGGCCCCATCGGTACCCACCAGCCCCATGGCCACCCCCACGTCGGCGGCGCGCAGGGCCGGGGCGTCGTTGACGCCATCGCCGGTCACGGCCACCACCTCCCCCAGGGCGCGGTAGGCCTGCACCAGGCGCAGCTTCTGCTCCGGTGCCATGCGGGCGAACACCAGCCGGCGCCGATACCGGAGCAGCTGGCGCAGCTGGGCGTCGCTGAGGCCGTCGAGGTGGTTGCCCTCGATCACCCGCACCGGATCGAGGCTTGCGGGCTGGGGCCCCTCCAGCAGCCCGATCTGCTCGGCGATCGCCTGGGCGGTGAGGCCGTAGTCACCGGTCACCATCGTGACCCGGATGCCCGCCTGGTGGCAGCGGCGGATCGCCTCGGGCACCTCCGGCCTTGGCGGGTCGTAGAGGGCCACCAGCCCCACCAGCACCAGGTTCCGCTCCAGCTCTTCGGCCCGGGCGTCCAGCAGGGTGTGATCGCCCCGGCGCCGGGCCACCGCCAGTACCCGACAACCCTGGCTGGCCAGGGCGTCATTGGCCGCCAGCACCCGCTCACGTTCCTGCCGATTGAGGGGAACGGGCCCGCCGGCACCGAGCTGGGCGCTGCAGTGGGCGATCACCTCCACCGGTGCCCCCTTGGTGATCGCCAGCAGCTCCTTGTCGCCGGCCTCCACCACCACCGTCATCCGCCGGCGACGGGAATCGAAGGGCAGCTCGCGCCGGCGGGGGTGGCTCCGGCGCAGGTTCTCCCTGTCGATCTGCCGCTCATCTGCCGCCACCAGCAGGGCGGCCTCGGTGGGATCGCCGATCCAGTGCGGGCCGCCGCCGCCGCGCTCGAGATGGGCGTTGGAGCAGAGGCAGGCCCCCTCCAGCAGGGCCGCTTCCAGGCTGTTGTCGCCACCGGGCAGCCAGGTGGCGCGCAGGGCCATGCGGTTGCAGGTGAGGGTGCCGGTCTTGTCACTGCAGATCACACTCACCGAGCCGAGCGTCTGCACCGCCGAGAGGCGGCGCACCAGGGCCCGCTCCCGCGCCATCCGCCGCACGGCGATCGCCAGGGCCAGGGTCACGGTGGGCAGTAGGCCCTCGGGCACGTTGGCCACCAGGATCCCCATCGCGAACACCAGGCTGGGCAGGGGGCCCAGGCCCACCAGCAGCCAGCTGAGGGCGAAGCTCAGCACGGCCATCGCCACGGCGATGGTGGTGATCGTGCGCACGATCCGCCCCACCTCCCGCTCCAGGCTGCTCTTGCCCCGCTCACTGCCCGCGGTGAGCCGGGCCACATGGCCGAACTCCGTTTCGGCACCGGTGGCATACACCAACGCCTCGCCCCGTCCCTGGACCACGGTGGTGCCGGCCAGCACCAGGTTGGCCTGCTCGCGCACCGGCAGGTCGCCGCGCCCGCTGGGGATGGGGCGGGCATGACGGGCCACCGGCAGGGACTCCCCGGTGAGCACCGCCAGGTCGAGGCTCAGGGCGCTGGCGGCCACCAGGCGGCCATCGGCAGGCACCTGATCCCCCTCCTCCAGGGCGATCCGATCCCCCGGCACCAGCTCGGCCGCGTCCCGTTCCTGCAGCTGGCCGTCGCGCCACACCCGCACCCGCTGGGGCAGGGCCCGCCGCAGGGCCTCCAGGCTGCGCTCCGCCTGGTACTCCTGCCAGAAGGAGAACAGCCCGTTGATCAGCACCACCGCCCAGATCGCCCAGCCGAGGGCCGGCGTGCCCGCGGCAAAGGCCAGGGCACCGGCCACCCAGAGCAGCAGGGCCATCCCATGCAGCAGTTGATCCCCCAGCCGCAGGATCAGCGGACGCCTGGGGGCCGGCGGCAGCGCGTTGGCCCCGAACCGGGCCAGGCGTTCGCGCGCCTCCAAGGAGCTGAGCCCCTGGGCCGTGGTCTGCAGGGCGGCTCGGAGCGCCTTGCCGGAGAGTGACCACACGGGCTGGGCCGGCGACAGCTGCATGCCTGCAACCTAGGGAGGCCGGGCGGCTGCGGCCGCCTCTCCCCAGGTGGCCGCCCTCAAGCTGGCGGCCGGCCTCGGCTTGCTGGTGGGTGGCTCCCAGCTGCTCGTGCAGGGCGCTTCCAGCGCGGCCCTGGCGCTGGGGGTGAGCACCACCGTGATCGGACTCACGATCGTGGCGGCGGGTACCTCGATGCCGGAGCTGATCACCTCCGTGGTGGCGGCCTATCGGGGCAAGGCTGATCTGGCGATCGGCAACGTGATCGGCAGCAGTCTGCTCAACCAGCTGTTGATTCTGGGCGTGTGTGCCACCGTTTCAGGAGGCCGTGGCCTGGGCGTGGATGCGGTGATGATCCAGCGTGATCTGCCGATCATGGTGCTCACCACCCTGGCCTGCCTGCCGATCTTCGGCACCGGTGGGGTGATCACGCGCTTGGAAGGGGGGTTGCTGCTGTTTCTCTACGGGGCCTATCTGGTGGAGCAACTCCTGGTCAACATGGTGCCGACTCTGGCTGACGAGTACAGGTTGATCGCCCTGGTTGTTGTAGCACCGGCTGTGCTGATCGTTCTGGCCTGGCAGATGCTGGCCTGGCGTGAACACAGGCATCCTGGCGGATGACGAGCAGATGAAGAGCTGAGGAAATCTTCTCTCCTATCCTGGGCAAACCACCCTGGCGCCCAGGCTTTTGCTGCAGGACTTTCTGATCATCCTGGTGTTGATCCTGGCCAACGGCCTGTTCTCCGGCACGGAACTGGCGATCGTCTCCGCCCGCCGCCACCGGCTTGAACGGTTCGCCCAGCAGGGACGGCATTCGGCCCGGGTGGCCCTGCGGCTGGCGGAATCGCCCAACCAGTTCCTCTCCACCGTGCAGATCGGCATCACCCTGATCGGCATCCTCACCGGTGCCGTGGGAGGCGCCACCATTGCCGATCGGCTGGCCACGCTGCTCAACCGCTTGCCCCTGCTGGGGGGCTACAGCGAGCCCCTCAGTTTCGCCCTGGTGGTGGCCGGGATCACCTTCCTCTCGGTGGTGCTCGGTGAGCTGGTGCCCAAGCGTCTGGCCCTGGCCAACCCGGAGCGCCTGGCCTGTGCCATGGCCCCCCTGATGGCCGCCATCTCCCGCTCCGGCGCCCCGCTGGTGCATCTGCTGAGCAGCTCCACCGATGCCTTTCTGGCGCTGCTGGGGGTGGGCGACGCCGGCGAGCCCACCATCACCGAGGACGAGATCCGGGCGATGATCCGCCAGGGGGCAGATACCGGCGTGTTCGAGGCCGTGGAACACGACATGGTGCAACGGGTGCTGCGCCTGGGCGATCGCACGATCAAGAGCCTGATGACGCCGCGCACGGCCATCCGCTGGCTGGACCTGGAGGATCCCCTCGAGCAGAGCCTGCAGGCGGCGCTGGCCAGTCCCCACAGCCGCTTTCCCGTGGGCCACGGCAGCCTCGATCAATGCCTGGGCGTGGTGAGCGTGCGCAACCTGCTGGCCGCCCGAATCGCCGGCGACCCGGTGGACCTGCGCCAGCTGGTGCAGCCGCCGCTCTATGTGGCCGAAACCGCCAGGGCCCTGGCCGTGCTCGAGCAGTTCAAGCGCACCGGGGTGCACATCGCCCTGGTGAGCGATGAATTCGGTGGGGTGGAAGGTCTGGTGACCCTGAACAACCTGATGGAGGGGATCGTGGGCGATCTCCCCTCCGTGGAGGAGCAGGACAGTCCCCAGATCACCACCCGGGAGGATGGATCCTGGCTGGTGGATGGCAGCCTGGATCTCGATGCCTTCACCGACCTGATCGGCCGCGACATCTTCGGCTTGGATGCGCAGGGCTCACACCACACCCTGGCCGGGTTTGTGATGCATGGCCTCGAGCGCATTCCGCGGGAAGCCGATCAACTTGTACGGCAGGGCTATTGCTTTGAAGTGGTGGATATGGATGGCAACCGGGTGGACAAGCTGCTCGTGCGTCCGCTGGCCAGCGCTCAGGAGTTGTAGTGCGGATCCAGCCAGCAGCGGGGCAGGGACTCACCTGAGGGAAAGCTCAGCTCCGCCTTGTTGAGGGCGGAGGGATCCTGCAGTTCCTCGCCCGCATGCAGCCGGCCGAGCACTCGCGGGGCGAAGGGGTCAAACAACTGCTGCAGATCGAGCACCTCCACCAGGCTGCTGTCATCGTCGTGGCGGATTTTCAGGAACATGGGCGGTCGCCTGAGGGGGGTGATGGCCTCACTTTGATCAGGTCTGCAGGGCTTGGTTGAGCACGGCTTGGTTGATCCGTCCCCAGCACGGGCAACAGGCTGCGCTGAAACCAGTCCTCCGCTGGCATCGGCCGCAACAGCCGCACCGCGGTGGCTGCCAGGGCAAGGGGTTCGGCCGGTGCCCGGCGGCTGGGCCACTGGCCCCCGCGCTGGTAGAGCAGCTCCTGCAGCTGCTGATGCTGGCCGTCATCCAGCGGGCCCCACACGCAGCCCAGGCGGAAGCCGGAGCGCGCGGCAACCTGCACCGGCCAGCTCTGTCCGGCCAGGCTGAGCTGCAGCTGGGCAGGTCCGGGCACCCAGGCCTGCTGGGCCGCCGGATGGTCCGCCAGCTGCAGCTCCAGGCCCTCCTCGCTGATGGCGCTCAGCTGGGCCGCCTGGCCGTTGAGCAGCACCGACTGGCGCATGGCCAGCCAGGGGGTGGCGCTGCGCCGCGGCCGGTCGCGGCAGCAGCGCAGGCTGGCCAGCAGCAGCAGTGCATTGAGCAGGGCCCAGCCCAGGCCCACCGCCAGGGTGCTGGCCGATACTGGCGCCAGGCTGAAGCTGGCGGTGCCCCGCAGGAGGGGCACCAGGTTCAGCACCGCCACCACCTGCAGGCTGAGCAGACCCAACAGGGGCAGCAACAGCCGCTTCTCCACTGCCACGACGCGGCCACTGGGCAGGGCCTTGGGCGTGACCCGGAACGGCTGGGTGCGTCCCAGCAGCGTGCACAGCACTGTCCAGGCCAGGGGCAGCAGCACCACCCAGCGGTACAGCTCCGGCATCAGGGCGGTGCGGCTGTGGGCACTGAACCAGCGGGCCAGCAGCAGCTGGGCCAGCACCAGCGGCAGGGCCATCGTGAGCAGCCCCGCGCCGCTCACCCGCAGCGGGGCCACCCCCAGCACCCCCAGGCTCAGGGGCATCAGCACCAGCACCAGCTGGGGCAGCACGTTCAGCCAGTGCAGGATGCCCTCGAGAAAGGCCAGCCGCTGCAGGGGATTCAGTCCCGGAATCCGCAGCGGGTTGGCGCCGGTGCGCAGGGTGTGCAGGGTGCCGCTGGCCCAGCGGCAGCGCTGGCGGGCCAGGGCCGCCAGGGTGAGCGGCGCCAGGCCGGCACTGAGCTTCTCGGGCAGGAACAGCAGGCGCCAGCCGGCGGCCGTGAGTCGGATGCCGGTGGCCAGATCCTCCGAAGGGGTGCCGGTTTCAAAGCCCCCCACCGCCAGCAGCGCCTGGCGCCGCACCACGAATGAGGTGCCGGCACACACCACCGCCCCCAGCCGCTGGCGCACCGGCTCGATCCAGCGGTAGAAGCTCTCCTCGTCGGGCAGCAGCCAGCGCTCCAGGCCCAGGTTGCGGATCACCGGATCGGCGTTCATGTAGGTCTGGGGCGTCTGCACCAGCCCCACGCCAGGGTCGCGGAAGGGCGCCACCGTGCGCTGCAGAAACTCCCGCACGGGCACCACGTCGGCATCGAACACGGCGATCAGCTCCCCCTCCAGTCGGGGCAGCACATGGTTGAGATTGCCGGCCTTGGCGTGCTGGCGCTGCTCGCGGCTGCTGTAGTGGCAACCCAGCCGCCCGGCCAGGGCCGCCAGTTCGGGACGGGCTGCGTCATCGAGCAGCCACACCCGCACATGTGGGTAGCGGAGGGCGCGGCAGCCGCGCAGGGAGCGTTCCATTACCTCAAGCGGTTCGCCATAGCTGGGCACCAGCACGTCCACCCAGGGCAGAACCTGCGGGTCGCTGCTGACGTCGGCTTGCCCCGATGGGCCTGGGGGCTCCGGCGCCAGGCTGAACAGCAGCTGCAGAAAGCCGTGGGCGAGCAGCCACAGCTCACAGGCCAACAGCAGCACGCTCAGGGCCGCCGCCAGGGGGGAGTCGAGGTTGAGGGTGGCGGTGACGCGCCAGTGCAGGTAGCGGGCCGTGAGCAGGGCCAGCAGCAGCACGGCCCAGGGGAGGCGCATCAGCCTGGGGGCTGGGGAGCAGGGGCCGGAGCAAACGGCGGACAGATCCGCTGTTCGAAGTTGCAGCCGTAGATCGTGGGCTTCTGCCAGCTCAGGGGGATCTCCAGCAGGTCGCGGGGGCCGGTGATGCCCTGGGTGATGAAGATCAGGGCCGCAAGGGCGTTGGCGCTGAGGTGCAGCCGCCGCCAGCGCAGCTGGCGCTGAATTTCAGGCTGGGCGGCCAGGGAAAAGAGCAGCAGGCCGGTGAGCCCCATCCCGCCCCAGAAGTGCGATTGCCAGAAGGCCGGATCCAGCGGGTTGTCGCTCAGGCGCCACACCTCCGGCTGCATCCCCAGACCGATCACGCCGATCCAGCTGAGCAGGGCGAAGCTGGCCCGGTAGAGCGGCTGCCGCACCCGCCAGAGGGCCGCCAAGGCCAGCACACTGCCGGCCAGCACGAGCAGCAGCAGGCCGGAGCGCCCGGGATCGAGCTGGCTGGGTTGCTTGGTAAGGATCACCACCGCGTAGGCGATCAGCTGGATCGTCACCACCGCCGCCGTGAGCCAGCGCCCCAGGGCCGTGTGTTCCGTGCCCGAGCTCACCGGCGCCTTGGCCTGGTTGAGCCGGCGGCGGCGTGTCTGCAGGGCCAGTTGCAGGGCGGCACCGAGCAGGGGGTACACCAGGGCTACGGCCAGGGCTGGGTGCAGCAGCCAGAGCCAGTCGACGGGGGTCATTGCCGGGGCGATCAGCCTTCAGCTCAGCATGCAGATTAGGCAGATCCCGCTGTCACGGGCGGGCGCCGGCCCTGGAATCCCCAATCCCACAGGTCATGGCTGCCCGTTGGCTTCCAGGGCCCATCGACCCTGGCCCAGGGGCGTGGGCCTGCCGAACAAAAAGGCCCTGGCCCACCGAGCAGCCCATGGCCAGAAGGGCCTCATGCTGCGCCACGGTTTCGATGCCCTCGGCCACCACCCCCAGGCCGAGGTCCTGAAACACCCGCACGAAGCCCCGCACCAGGATGGTGGTGCGCTGGTCATCAACCACGCGGGCCATGATCGAGCGGTCGAACTTCACCTGCTGGATCGGCAGTCTGCTCAGCCAGGCCAGGCTGGAATAGCCCGTGCCGAAGTCATCGAGGGCGATGGTCACGCCCACCTGCTCCAGGCGGATCAGATTGTGGTGCGCGGTGGCGTGGGCCTTGAGCAGCACGGTTTCCGTGATCTCCACCGTGAGGGCACTGAGATCCACGCCGGTCTCGTCCTGCAACCGGATCAGGTCCTCGGCCAGCTGCTCCTGCTCGAGCTGCTGGGGGCTGATGTTGATGGCCAGACGCCAGGCCAGGCCAGCTGCCTGCCAACGGCAGAGGGTGCGCAACGCCTCCGCGATCACCCAGCCCCCCAAGGGCACGATCAGGCCTGAGCGCTCGGCCACTGAGATGAAGTGATCGGGCTCCATCAGGCTGGTGGTCGGGGTCCGCAGGCGGACGAGGCCCTCCGCACCGAGAACGGCTCCGCTGGCCAGGTCCACCAGGGGCTGGCCATGCAACACCAGTCGGTTGTGGCGCAGGGCCTGTTCCAGGTGCTGGCGGACGTCCACATCCCTCTGCATGCGCAGATCGGCCGACAGGCTGTAAGCGGCGATCCCGTCCCGACCGCTGCTCTTCACGTCGTACATCGTGAGATCGGCTCGCCGCATCAGCTCTTCGGCATTCAGGCCCGGGTTGGCGCCTGGTTCAGCGCTGCTGCTGAACGCCACCCCCATGCTCATCGTGAGGTAGAGATCAAGCCCCCCGTGCTGCCACGGTTCGGCAAGACAGCCGCGCAGCCGTTGGGCCCTGCGCAGGGCTTCGTCCCGGTGGGTGAGGTCATCGATCAACACCACGAACTCATCACCCCCCAACTGGGCGATGGTGTCCTGTTGGCGCAGAACTCCCCGTAGCCGCCGAGCAACCTCCTGCAACAAGCTGTCCCCCACCGCATGGCCATAGCGGTCGTTCACCTCCTTGAAACGGTCGAGATCGCAGAAGATCAGGGCAATGCGATGGGGCTGGCGGGCCAGGGCGCGCTCCAGTTGCTCCATCAGGCCGCGGCGATTGGGCAGGCCGGTGAGCGGGTCGCTCCCCGCCTGTTCCAGGAGCATCAGCTCACCGGCCTTGCGGTCAGAGACGTCCCGCTGGACCGAAACCCAATGGGTGTGTGTCCCCTGTGCGTCGGCCAGGGGGGCAACCTTGAGCTCGATTCAGATCGGCCGCCCTTCGCGTGAATAGTTGAGCACCTCCATCGCACAGTGGCGCCACTGACGCAGCTCTTCACCAAAGCGGTGGGCGACGTCCGGATCGGTCTCCGGCCCCTGGAACAGGCGGGGACTGCGTCCGAGCAGCTCATGCAGGGCGTAGCCGGTCTGCTGCGTGAGGGTGCGGTTGGCGTAGACGATCACCGGTCCAGGGGCGTCGATCGGTTCGGCCAGGGTGATCAGCAGGGCGTCCTGCACAGAGTTGAACAGGTCGCTGAACAGCTGCACCAGGGAATGGTTGCTCAGGGCCTGTTCCTCGGGTCGCAGCACGGCGATGCCGATCCCGCTGTCAGTCCGGAACAGGCGTATGGCCCGGGAATCACCGCTGGGGCTCGCCAGTGTCAGATCCAGCGGCCCCGCCTTCAAGCGGTGCGCATGCTGCCGCACGGCCTGATCGAGGTCGGGCCAGCGGCTGGTCAGTGGCTTGCCGCTCCAGTCGGCGCTGGCTTCAGGCAGAAGCTGGATGGCCCAGTGGTCCAGCCAACGGATGGTTCCTTCGGCATCGAGAAGGATCAGCCCATCACCAGGGACCAACAGAAAACCCGGCAGCCTGGGGCTTCAGGCGGTGGCTGGCTTGTCACGACTGCTGCCGATGATCAGCGTGGGTTACCGGGGTTGGAATTTAGGCCCATCTGTTGAATCGAACCCGCGGTTTCAGCCCCTGAGCCATTCCTCCGCCTTCGGCAGTTGCAGGGGGCGATCCCGGTCGAGGGCCTGCAGGGCCTCCAGGGTCTCGGCACTGCGCACCTCGACCGCATAGTGCATGGAGGAGGTCACCCCCGTGCCGCGGTAGCGGCCGCTCACCGGAGCCGCCAGCTGGTGGTCGGGGGCGGCGGTGAGGGCCACGTGGCCATCGGCCACGGCCAGGCCCAGGCTGGGGTCGTAGCCGCGCCAGCCGCCGCCGGGCAGGTACACCTCGGCCCAGGCGTGCAGCTCATGTTCACTCACCTCCTCAGGGTGGTGCATCGAATAGCCGCTCACGAAGCGGGCCGCCAGACCCAGGCTGCGGCAGGCGTGCACGTAGAGCATGGCGGTGTCACGGCAGGCGCCGGTGCGGCTGGCGAGGGTGTCGGCGGCGGCCATCGGCTCCCCGTCTGGCCGGCCGATGTGGTGGAAGCCCTGGTGGATGGTGTCGGCCAGATGGCCCAGGAAGCGGATGGTGTCGCCCTCCACCTCCGCCGCCCGATCCGCCGCCCACCGGCACACCGCAGCGTCAATCGGTTCGGCGCCCGCCAGGCAGGGGGCCAGGGACAGAGTTTCGTCGGCCGGGTAGGTGGCCGGCAGGCGGCGGGCCGCCGGATCGCTCACGATCCAGTCGAAGGGGTTGGAGCGCAGGGTGCGCACCACCAGGTCCATTTCGATGCTGAGCGAGTCCTGAAGGGCATCGAACCACAGCACCACCGCTTCGCTGCCGTTGGCGTCCAGCACCCGGGAGCTGCCGCTCGCCTGCGGATGGATGCTTAGCCCGTGGTGGATCAGCTGCTGGGCGGGGTCGCTGCGGGGGATCAGGCGCAGGACGGTCGGTTCCAGAAACACCGGCCGCTCGTAGGCGTAGCGGAGGGCGTGGCGGATGTGAAACAGCATGGACCCTTCTCCTGCCCTTCAGGATCGGTGCCGGATCCGGGGCTGACAACCCCCTGTGCTGTGGCGCGCACCCCGCCCGTTGGATGGGCTCATCGCGCCAGCAGCAGCATCAGCAGCAACCCGGCGCTGAACCAGCCAAAGCGCAGGGCGCCGGAGCGCAGGCTGGTGCTGGTCTTGATCTCCGGCACCAGGTCGGAGGCGGCAATGTAGAGAAAGTTGCCTCCGGCAAACAGCGCCAGGCCCGCCACCGGCAGCGACTGGGCCAGCAGCCAGGCCAGCACGGCCCCCAGGGGAAAGGTGAGGGCGGAGATGAGGTTCCAGCGCAGGGCTGCGCCGGCTGACCAGCCGCTGTGCAGCAGGATGGCGAAGTCGCCCAGCTCCTGGGGCAGTTCATGGGCCAGGGCGGCACACCAGGCCGCCACCCCCGCGGCGGGATTCAGCACAAACGTGCTGGCGATCCCCAGCCCGCCGATGAAATTGTGCAGGGCATCGCCGAGCAGGATGAGGATGGCCAGGGGCTCCTTGCCGTGCGCGCCCGGGCGGTGGGAATGGTGCCACTGGAGAAACAGTTCCAGGGCCAGGAATGTGCTGAATCCGGCCGCCACGTAGGGACTGCCGGCGCGGGCACCGATCGCACCCATGCCCTCCGGCAGCATATGGAACAGGGCCCCGCCCAGCAGCGACCCCGCTGCCAGCGACACCAGCGGCATCAGCAGCCGTTGCAGCGTGCGCGGCGGCAGCAGCAGGGTGAGACCTCCCACCATGGCCACCAGGCTCATCAGCAGCCCGCCCGTCAGGATCCAGACCAGGCTGCTCAGCTCTGCCACCACGCCAGGGCCTGCTGGTTGATCAGCAGGCCCACCAGGGTGAGCGCGGTCATCAGCAGCACCTGATCGGAGCGGGAATCGGGAATGCGGATATCGGCGATCAGGTGGATCACATTGCTGGCCGTGTAGATCAGGCTGAACCAGAACATGGCGGCCCGCCACTGCCCACTGGCGCTCCAGCCGCCGGGATCGGCGATGGCATGCACCGCCACCAGCAGGGCGGCCACCGGCAGCAGGAAGTAGAACAGCATCGCCAGAAACAACCGCGGCAGCCGGCCCGGCGCCACCTGGCTCTTGATCTCCACGGAGAGACCGTGAAAGAGGGGCATCAGGCCCAGTTCCACGTGGAACAGCATCACCAGCAACCAGGCGCCCCAGAGTCCGGCCAGACGCACGGGATGGGCAATCGCTGCGGCCTCGGCCATCTCAGGCGGTGCTGATGCTCCGTTCTAGTGAGATCCAGCCCTTCGTTCGGCCCGGCTGGCCTATCGGCGTTCAGCCTTCACCATGGCTGCGCTGGCAATGCAGATGGGCAGCGCCCCTGGGGGCTGGCGCCGGTGCATCGCTCACCAGCACCATCGAGCGGCAGGCGGCGATGCTGCTGCGCAGCAATGGGTAGCGCTCCACCATGGCGGCGTATTGCGCGGATTGGTAATAGGTCTGCTCCAGGCGGCGGTAGTGCAGTTGCTCACGCAGTGCTGGGTTCCCGGCCACGCCGAGGGACTCGCTGGAGGCGGCGACCCGGCGATCGTGCGCCGCAGATTGAAGGGGGATCGCTGAATTGGCGTCGGTCATGGTGGCCCGTGGGATAGGCGTGCCCGCAGGGCACAGCCGTTCTCTCAACCCTGCAGTACCTGGCAGCCTCTGGCCAGCATCAACGGCTCAAGGTGTGGGGGAGCACACAGCTCAACCTGCTCTGGCAGGGGGTGGGCCCTGGCGGCGATACGGCTGTCTGTGAATCACCTGGACCGGCCCACCTGCAGCTGCCTGGCAGTTCGCCCCGCGCGCTCCGGCGAGGATGCTGCTGGCGGGTTGTTGGCGAGGTTCAGCTACACCACGGCGGGGGATCGATTTGGAAGCGATGGCTTTTCAACGGCCCACGATCGTCTATGATCAATGGGAAATCGAGCCCCAAAAAATGCTCACCGGATCTGAACTGCTGGCCAAGGTCAAGGAACTGGGAGACGCCTCCAAGTCTGAACTGGTGCGCGAGTGCGGCTATGTGAGCACCAAGAAGGACGGCAGCGAGCGCCTCAACTTCACCGCCTTCTACGAAGCCCTGCTGGAGGCCAAGGGCCTCAGCCTGGGCAATGACGGTGCGGGTCGTGGCAAGGGCGGACGCAAGCTCAGCTATGTGGCCACCGTGCAGGGCAACGGCAACCTGCTGGTGGGCAAGGCCTACACCGCCATGCTCGATCTCAAGCCCGGTGATGAGTTCGAGATCAAGCTCGGCCGCAAGCAGATCAAGCTGATCCCTGCTGGTTCGGCTGAGGAAGACTGATCAGGTGGCTCATCGCCATCCAACCCAGTCCATGGACAGCTCCCGCGTGCAAGCCACGGGGAGCTTTTTTATTGGCTGGCGGCCGGGAGCGGCTGCGGGGAAGGTGGCGGCGTAGCCTGAAAAAAGCACTCCTTCGTCATGGCCGCAGCCTCGCTTCACCCTGCAGCCCTGCCTGCGCCATTGCACCCGGCCGATCTGATCGCCCTGGAATGCATGGCCTGGGCTTCCCTGTTGCATCCGGAACAGTCCTCCTCCGGTTTGCACGCGTATCAACAGCCCACGGCAGAGGGTGCGGCGACCCAGGTCCAAGTTCATCCGTCTCCGCTGCCGCCAGGACACCGCATTTATCGCACCAGCAGCTGGTAGACAATCCGCCAATCCTGAGGGATCCCCCCAGCCAAGGGAAAACCTTCCTAAACCCCAAATCAGTTGGTCGATCACGGGTGCGAGGCCTGATCCACTGGTTGGCCCATGGTCCTTTGCTGGCCGTGCTGCTTGCGGGCTGCAGCACCTGGCCAGCCCTGACATGGCGCCTGCCAGGCAGCCATTCCCCGGCTTCCCTGCAGCGCGATGGCCGGCCGTTGGTGCTCACCGGCTTCACGGTGGTGCGTTCCATGGCGGAGGCCGTGGCCTGTGGGCGCCTGCAGGTGGAATCGCTGCTGGCCCCCGGAGTGGAGATCCATGCCCATCAGCCGGGCGAGAGGGAGCGCACCTGGCTGGCTCAGGCCGATCTCGTGCTGGTGCACGGACTGGGCCTGCAGCCCTGGCTCACTCCCCTGCTGGAGCAACGCCCCGCCCTGCCCACTGCCGATGTGACAGACGGCGTACGGCCCCTGGCCATTCCCTCGGGCCCGCGGGCGGGCCAGCCCGATCCCCACGCCTGGATGTCCCCCCGCCAGGCCCTCACCTATGTGGACAACATCCGCGATGCCTTCATCGCCCTTGACCCCGACAACGCCGCCATCTACCAGGGGTGTGCTGATCGCTATGGCGCCGAGCTGGTTCGGCTGGATCAGCAACTGCGACAACGCCTCCAGCCCATTCCCGGGACCCAGCGGGTGCTGGTGAGCTGTGAGGGCTCCCTCGCCTACCTCGCAGGCGACTACAAGCTGGAGCAGATCTACCTCTGGCCGTCCCAGGCCACACCCCAGGTGGAGCCGGCCCGCCTTGCTGCCATTGCCGATGAGGTGCGTCAGCGCCGACTGCCATCCGTGTTCTGTGAGAGCACCTTTGACGACCGCCAGCAACGGCAGCTGGCCCAGCAGTCCGGGGCGCGTTTCGGTGGCACGCTCTATACCGATTCCGTTTCCAGCCTGGATGGCCTGGCCCCGAGCTATATTGAGCTGTTGCGCCACAACGTCGATCTGATCAAGCGGGGCCTCAACCAGGGGGGCGGGGCGGCACCGGACTGAACCCTGGGTACAGCGGCTGGCTCCAGACAGAACAAAGCCCGGAGAGCTGGCTCCGGGCTTTGTTTCGCTCAACAGGTCATCAGCGGGGTCGGCCCCTGGGATGGCTGCCTTTGCGATCGATGGGATCGTCAGATCTTGATGGCCAGATCTGGAGATTCTTCAGTTGTTGGTCGGAGCTGCCGGCGCTGGCACCTGGGGCCAGGTGTCGATTGGGACGTTCCG
>JBBASN010000029.1:0-2303 GCA_040399225.1 Prochlorococcaceae cyanobacterium
GGCGGACCGGGAGCGGCGGCTGCATACAGCGCTGGGCTGGCTGTTGCCGGCGGCTGGGCCAGCAGCTGCTGCAGCCGCTGGCGGGCTTGCTCTTCCGCGGCTTCGGCGGTCACGCCCTCGCCGAGGGCCATGGCCAGCACCTCCCCCTTGTGCAGGGCGCTGGCCTCCACCACCCTGCTGCCGGGCTCGGCGTGCACCAGCCGCAGGTGGACAGGCATGGCTCGCGATCGCTGGGTGTGCCCTTCCTAGAGTGCTGCAGCGGATGGGTCGAATGGAAGCCGAGTCGCTGGAAACCCTCACGCCCCTGATTCAGGCGGCGGATCAGTGGAGCGAGGTGCTGCTGCTGCTGCCCCTGCTCGTGGCACTAGAGGCCGTGCTTTCGGCCGACAACGCCATCGCCCTGGCGGCGATCTCCCGTCGCCTGCATGACCGCGCCCGCCAGGAGATGGCCCTCAACCTGGGCCTGCTGCTGGCCCTGGTGTTCCGCATCGTCCTGATCGTGGCCGCCCGCTGGGTGCTCAATTTCTGGCCCCTGGAGCTGGCCGCCTCCGCCTACCTGCTCTGGCTCTGTGGCCGCCACCTGCAGCTGCTGCTCCAGGGCCGGGAAGAGGGCCTGGCCTCCACGCCCGGCGACAACGGCGAGGTTCTGCCCGTTGCCCATGGCAGCGGCGGCGATGGTGCCCTCGTCACCGCCTCCCTCGGCAGCGTGGTGGCCACCCTGGCCCTCACCGATCTGGCCTTCTCGCTCGACAGCGTGGCCGCGGCGGTGGCGGTGAGCGACCGTCTGGAGCTGGTGATCGCCGGTGGGGTGATCGGTGTGATCGCCCTGCGGCTCACCGCCGAGCTGTTCATCCGCTGGCTGGAGCGCTACCGCCACCTGGAGACCGCCGGCTACCTGGCCGTGGGCCTGGTGGGCCTGAGGTTGCTGCTGCGGCTCGGACGCCCCGACCTGGTGCCCCCTGAATGGATTCTGCTGCTGCTGGTGGCCAGCCTGTTCGTGTGGGGGTTCTCCAAGCGCAATCCCGACGGCCCACCCCTGGCCGATGCCGATTCCAGCGCCTGATCGATGCGGGTGGAGCTTCGCCAGATCGGCAGCGATCAGCTGCTCGATTGCCTGGATGTGGAGGCCCTGGCAGACGTGCCCCAGCCGGGCCGCTGGCTTGAGCACGGTGGGCGCTCGTTTCTCGTGCTGCAGCGCCGCCACCGCTACCGCCTGAGCAACGGTCGCTATGCCCTCGCCAGCGTGGCCCTGCAGGTGAAGGCCGAGCAGCGGCCCGCCGATGCCCGCCCCTGGGGCCCGGGCTGGGTGATCGGTGATCCCCTCTGCCGCTTCAATGCCCGCAGCCCCCTGCTGCGCTGTGCGGTGCTGCCGGCCGGTCCCTGTGAACGCTGTGCCCACTTCCTCCCCCGCTCCTGAAATCCCGGCCGGCCAGCTGCGCTGGCATGGGTGCCGCCTGGTGGCCGGCCATGGCGTTGCATCTGGGAGGGCGGCCGACAGCCCCTACCCAGCCGGCACGATTGCTCTCCAGGCCCCGCTGTTCGCCCGGGCTGGACTTGACCTGAGCTGCTGTTTCGCCGGCACCCTCAACCTGGCCTTCCCGGGCGGTGAATGGCGCTTGCGGCAGCCGAGCTGGCACGTTGCGCAGCTGCTCTGGACCGACCGCCATATGCCGGAGAGCTTTTCCTTCTGGCCCTGCCTGCTGCGCTGGCGGGGCGCCGGGGCAGCGGTTGCCGGCTTGATCTACTGGCCCCATCCGGAGACCAAGCAGCGCCATTTCCAGCCGCCCGACCGGCTGGAGGTGCTGGCACCCTGGATCGAGGGCATCGCGGGCGGCGATCATCTGGAGCTGGGCGTGGATGGCAGCCGCTGCCGGCTGGTGCAGCCCGCCCGGTTGCGGGCCCGCCTGCTGGAGTTTCTCAAGTTCCGGGTGCTGGCTGCCCAGGGGGAGTTCTTCGCCAGCTTCAACGGGCCGGCTGGGATTGCCCGGCTGCGCGAGTGGCTGGGCAGCCAGGGCTGGGCGGAGGCCCTCGACCTCAGCGACGCCGATCTCGCCCTGGTGCTGGAGCAGGCCCGGGCGCTGTACACCGATTGAGCCCATTCCGCCCTGGCTCTGAGCTGACGTCCGCCGAGGCTGCCCGTAGGGTGAAGTCAGTTCACCGCTGTTGAGCCCATTACCAGTTCAGCCAAGCGCTCCAGCCGCTCCCGCTCCGTCCCGGCCCCGGTCCGATCCGGCCCCCGCAATGGTGTGGCCGCCAACGGGACGGCACCACGATCCCGGGACCTGCCGCCTGCCGGGGATGCC
>JBBASN010000029.1:2403-22990 GCA_040399225.1 Prochlorococcaceae cyanobacterium
GGCCGCCAACGGGACGGCACCACGATCCCGGGACCTGCCGCCTGCCGGGGATGCCCGCGTGGTGGATCCCAATGTGGCCGCGGCCTTCGCCGAACTGGGGCTGGGGCAGCCATTAGTGCAGGCAGTGGCCAGCAAGGGTTACAGCGAGCCCTCACCGATCCAGCGCCAGTGCATTCCCGCGGTGCTCGAGGGTCGGGACGTGATGGCGGCCGCCCAGACCGGCACCGGCAAGACCGCCGGTTTCACCCTGCCGATGCTGGAGCGCCTCCGCCATGGGAGCCACGCCCGCAATGGCATGGTGCGGGGTCTGGTGCTCACCCCCACCCGCGAACTGGCCGCCCAGGTGGCCGAGAACGTGGCGGCCTACGGCCGCTTTCTCGACCTGCGCAGCGATGTGGTGTTCGGTGGGGTCAAGATCAACCCCCAGATCAACCGGCTCAAGGCAGGAACCGACGTGCTGGTGGCAACCCCTGGCCGGCTGATCGACCTCCAGCAGCAGGGTGCCATCCACCTGAATCAGGTTGAGATCCTGGTGCTCGATGAGGCCGACCGCATGCTCGACATGGGCTTCATTCGCGACATCCGCCGCCTGCTGGCCCTGATGCCGCCGCGGCGCCAGAACCTGCTGTTCTCCGCGACCTTCAGCGGGCCGATCAAGGCCCTGGCCCATGGCCTGCTGCACAACCCGGTGCAACTGCAGGTCACGCCCGAAAACCGCACGGCCCCCACCGTGGAGCACCTGATCCACCCCTGCGACATGGCCCGCAAGCCCGAACTGCTGGTGCATCTGATCGCCAGTCAGAACTGGCAGCAGGTGCTGGTGTTCGCCCGCACCAAGCACGGGGCCAACCGCATGGCGGAGAAGCTGAGCGAGGCCGGGATGGCGGCGGCGGCGATCCACGGCAACAAGAGCCAGGGGGCCCGCACCCGGGCCCTGGATGGCTTCAAAAACGGCGAGCTGCGCGTGCTGGTGGCCACCGATCTGGCGGCCCGCGGCATCGACATCCACCAGCTGCCCCACGTGGTGAATCTGGATCTGCCCAACCAGGCCGAGGACTACGTGCACCGCATCGGCCGCACCGGTCGGGCCGGTCATCCCGGTCATGCCATCTCCTTGGTGGCGGCTGAGGAACACGAGTTGCTGCGGGCGATCGAGCGCCTGATCGGCAGCAGCCTGCCCCGGGAGGAGGTGCCCGGCTTCGAGCCCACGGTGCTCAGTGCCCCTCCCCTCGACCTGAGCGGGGGCCGGGGCAAGGGCCGGGGCCGGGCGCCGATGGCTGCGGCTGGGCGGCCCCGCCGGTCTGCAAACGGCAACAACCGACACACACGGAACCGCTGAGCTCAGCTCCCATGGGGGGGTGTCACCTCCTGCCATGCCCTACGAGCCCGGATCACCCCAGTGCCGTGTGCTGATCGACTGCAAGAGTCAGATCGAGTCGATGCTGCTGGCCCTCGAGCGGATCGAGAACAGCGACCACATCCGTGATCAGCTGCGTTCCGTGCACCATCAGCTGGAGGGCCTTCACGGCCTCTATCGCAAGTCAGAGGCAGGTTTCTCCGCGGATTCGGCGGCACCGCTGAGTAGCTGACAGGCGGCATAGGCAGAGGCCAGGGTGGCCACTCTCTGGCTCTGCCGCGTTTGATCCCCGGGCCGCACCACGTAGCGTCCGATTGTGTCCCGGTAGATCAGGCAGCCAGGCCCGGCTTCCGCCACGTAGGACAGGCCGATCGAACACTCACGAGCCATGGGACCCTCTGGAGGCTGTTCCAGCTCTAGCCATTCGTGAGGGATCCCTGACCTGTTGATCGCCAGACGACACAGAACGTATCGCTCAGGTGCCCAGGCGGTCCCCCGCTTGCGCTTGCAGCTGTTGCAGCAGGGCCTGGCCTTCGCTGGCGCGCTTGCCGGCCAGTTGCACCTGCCGCAGCAGCAGCGGACAACCCGCAGTGGCCACCACCAGCCCCACACCCTGCACACAGGCCAGCACCGTCCCGGGAACGGTCCGCCCCTCACCAGGGGAGCCCTCCTGCTCCGCTGCTGCTCCGGACCCCTGGCTGCAGAGCGCCGCCGACTGGGGGCTGAGGGCGTTCGCCAGGCGCTCCACCAGGGGTTCGGTGGCCAGTAGTTTCAGCCGCTCCCCCCGCCAGCTGGTGTGGGCACCGGGGTAGAGGCCCATCACACGGCGGTGGATCGCCAGGGCGGACTGCCCCCAGTCGATGACGAAGTCGTCCTTGCCGAGCAACCGGGCGGTGGTGAGGCCCACCTCGCCCTGGGGGCGCACCTGCAGCCGCCGCAGGCGTTCGGCTTCCGGTCCCGGGCCGGCCGCCGCAATCCTGGGCAGGGCCTCCACCAGCAGCTCAGCGGTGAGGGCCGCCAGCCGCTCCCCCAGCTGCTGGGCGTTCTCCAGCAGGCCGATCGGTATGGCCCGCTCCAGCAGCACAGGACCGGTGTCCAGCCCCGCCTCCATCGCCATGATCCCCACGCCGGTCTCGGCATCGCCTTCGATCAGGCTCCACTGGATCGGGGCCGCCCCTCGCCAGCGGGGCAGCAGGGAGCCGTGGCCGTTCCAGCAGCCGAGGGGCGGCTGGGCCAGCACCTCCGGCGGCAGCAGCTGGCCGAAGGCCACCACCACCGAGAGGTCTGCACCCAGGGCGGCCAGTTCGGCCTGGAGCTCCGGCTGGCGGCGGATGCGCTCGGGCGTGAACACCGGAATCCCGAGGTCCAGGGCGCGCACCTTGACCGGACTCGCCACCAGCTCTTTGCCGCGGCCGCGGCGGCGGTCCGGTTGGCTCACCACCCCCACCAGCCGGTGGCCGGCCGCGTGCAGGGCATTGAGGCTGGGCACCGCGTAGGCCGGGGTGCCCCAGAACAGCACGTTCATGGACAGGCTGGCTCCTGTGCAGGTCAGGCTTCGCCCGTGATCGAGAGCCCTTCCACCCATACATGGGGGCAGAGGCCGTCGGGCGTGATCTTGGCGTCGCCCTCAAAGCCCACGATCGCCTGAAGCACCTGGCGGATGTCGCCTGCCACGGTGGCGGCCTCGATCGAGCGGCGCTCACCTCCGCGCACCAGCCAGCCGTCGAAGGGCAGGGAGAATGCGCCCTGGCTGGCCTTCACCCCGGCATGCAGCGCCGAGAGTGAATCGATCACCACCAACCCCCGGTGCTCGCTGTGCTGGAGGTGGTCGAGGCCCTGCTGGCCGCCGCCGCTGCCGGGGGTGGGTCCCACCTCAAACCAGTCGGGGCTCACCGACACCTTGGCGCCCAGGCCGGCATGGCCGGTGGGGGCCACGCCGAAGGCGCGGGCCGTGGCCTCGGAGTGCAGGAAGTTGGCGAGCACGCCGCCATCGAGCAGGGCCAGCGGCCGGGTGGGGGTGCCTTCGCCGTCGAAGGCGCTGGCACCGATGTTGCCCGGGTGGAGGCCGTTGTCGGTGATCGAGAGGAAGGGCATCGCCAGCTGCTGGCCGAGGGAATCTCGGTTGCTCAGGCTCACCCCGTCGAGCACGGCTCGGGCGTTGAACAGGCTGGAGAAGGCACCGATCAGATCGAGGAAGGCCTCGGGGCTGAACACGCAGGTGTAGCGGCCTGTGTCGATCGGGGCGTAGTCCAGGTGGCTGATGGTGCGCTCGGCGGCCTCGTCGATGCAGCCGGCAAGGTCGAGGTCGTCGGCTCCGTAAGCCAGGCGCACGGCGCCGGCGCTGCGGGGCTTGCGGCCCGCCTCCTCGGCCTTGGCATAGAGATACACGCTGGCGGTGGTGAGGTGCTGCTGGCGGCAGGCGCCATCGCTGTTGAGGTACAGGCGCTCGCTGCGGCGCTGGGCCAGGCCGTTGTAGGGCACGGTGCCGATGGCCGGATGGCGTTCCAGCAGCTGGCGCTCGGCATCCCGCAGGGTCTCCAGCAGGCTGAGAATCGGCCGGCTGGGGCGCAGCGGCTGGTCCACCTCGGCCAGGGGGGCCTTGGCCAGGGGTGAGAAGGCCGGCGTGTCGTCGGGGTTCCCGAAGGCGCTGGCGGCCCTGGCGCCGCTGAGGGCCTTCTCCAGACCTTGCGGGGAGAGGTCGGAGGTGCTGGTGATTCCCACCAGACCGTCGTCGTTCCACACGCGCACCGTAATCGCACTGCGCTGGGCTCCCTTCATCTGCTTGGCCTCGCCCCTGTCCACCTGCACGGAGGTGTCGGTGCTGCAGGAGGCGCCCAGGTCCCACTGGCGGATGCCCTGGCTGGCGGCCAGCTGTTCGAGCCGGCCGCGCAGCTGTTCGGCATCGAGGGTCCCAGCCTGGCCCTTGGCTGTGGTGGTTGCGGATGTCCCGGTCATCGTCAGCGGCCCCCCACGGTGATCGAGTCCACCTTGATGTGGGGCTGGCCCACGGTGACGTTGATGCTGCCGCTCACCGAGCCGCAGAAGCCCGCAGCCAGGTCGAGGTCGTTGGCGCACATCGAGATGCGCGGCATCACCTCCTTAGCCTCACCGATCAGAGTGGCTCCCTTCACCGGTTTGGTGAGCTGGCCGTTCTCGATCAGGTAGCCCTCCTCCACGGCGAAGTTGAACTGGCCGGTGGGGCCCACGCTGCCTCCTCCCATCGACTTGCAGTACAGCCCCGTGTCCACCGAAGCAATCAGTTCTTCAGGAGAGTGGGGACCGGCGGCGATGTAGGTGTTGCGCATCCTGCTGGCGGCGGCGAAGTTGTGACTCTGGCGCCGGCCGCTGCCGGTGCGGGCATGGCCTGTGCGCAGCTCGCCGGCCCGGTCGCTGAGAAAGCGCTTGAGCACACCGTTTTTGATCAGCACCGTGCGCTGGGGCTCCATGCCCTCGTCGTCCATGGCCAGGGAGCCAAAGGCACCGTCGCTGAGGCCCTCGTCGATGGCGGTCACGGCTGCGTGGGCAATCGGTTCGCCCACCTTCTCGGCGAAGGGGGTGGTGCCCCGCTCCACCTGGGTTGTCTCCAGCAGGTGGCCGCAGGCCTCGTGGAAGATCACGCCGCCAAAGCGGTTGGCCAGCACCGCCGGCATCTGGCCGGCCTCCACGTAGTCGGCGTAGAGCATGGCACCGGCGCTCTCGCACACCTCCTGGGCGCTGGCGTCTGGATCCCATTGCTGCAGCTGCTCCGGCCGGCCGTGGCTGCCGTAGCGGCGGCCGATGCTGGAGCGGTGCTCGCCGTCGGCGGCCAGCACGTTCAGGCCCAGCGACTGGTGCAGGCGGATATCGCGGGCGAAGGTGCCGTCGCTGGCGGCCACCAGCACCTCCTGCCAGTCGCGCGCATAGCTGCCGCGGCGCACCTGCAAGTGGCGGCCCCGCCGCTCCAGGGCGGAAGTGCCCTCCAGCAAGCGGCTGGTGGCGGCCGCCAGTTCGGGGCAGCGGCCCAGCCAGTCCGCCTTGGCGCTGGCGTGATCGCGCAGGGGCGCCAGGCCCTCAAAGCCACTCAGCACGGCGGCGCTGCGCTGCAGCCCGAGCATGCCCAGGGCCTGGTCGAGCGCTTCCAGCAGGCCGGCGTCGCTGAGGTCGTTGGTGCTCACGAAGCCGTCGCGCAGGCCGCTGAACACGCGCAGCCCTGCTCCCATACCAAAGGCAGGACTCACGCTGGTGATGCCGTCCTGTTCAGCCAGCACCCCCAGGTGATCGGTGCGCTCCAGGAACACCTCCACCAGATCAGCGCCGGCGGCCCGACCGGCAGCGAGCAGGGATTCCAGCCGGCTGGCCCAGTTGCCATCGAGCTGACTGAGGCTGGCTGGGGCAGTGGAGACGACCATCGACTGAAGGGCAGAAAAAGGGGGCTATACAGGAAGCAGAACAGTGATTGGGAGGGAGTGCTCCTGGCAAAAGGGCCCCGGCCGTGGTGGCCAGGGCCCTTGCCGACGCTCAACCGAACAAGCCAGTGGCCCGCTGACGCTCAACGCACAGCGGGCTGGAACTGTTCGCTGCGGATCGGCTTCATCAGGAACAGCTGGGCCATCTGCACACCATTGGCGATCCAGTAGGGAAGCTTCTGGATGGCTTTGAGGGGAGCTGGTGCCTGGCTTGCATCGGCCGCCGTGAGCTTGGCGTTATTGGTCACCAGACGCTCCAGGCCGTCCCAGAAGCGGGGGTTGCGCACGTCCAGCACCACCGGGAACACCCGGGCGGAAGTCTCATTGGTCTTGTCGATCACGTACTTGTCGTACTCCCGGGCATCCAGGCCGAGGGCCTCATAGAACTCCTTGCGGGCCACGTCGCGCACATACATCGTGGCGAACACGGCCAGCAGGAAGAAGCGGCACCACAGGCGGGCGGTGAAGCCACGCACGGTGTCCGGCTGGGCCTTCATCAGGGCGTCGAAGAAGTCGCCGTGGCGGTTCTCGTCCTGGCACCAGTTCTCAAAGAAGTTGAAGATCGGGAAGATCTTGCTGTCGGGATTCTTTTCCAGATGGCGGAAGATGGCGATGTAGCGCCAGTAGCCGATCTTCTCGCTCAGGTAGGTGGCATAGAAGATGAACTTGGGCTTGAAGTAGGTGTAGGCCTTGTTGGCGGTGAGGAACCCCAGGTCGAGCTGCAAGCCGAAATCGCCCATAGCCTTGTTGAGGAAGCCGGCGTGGCGTGCCTCATCGCGGGCCATGTGGGCGAAGCACTCGGCCAGCAGGGGGTTCTTTGCCTTGATGCGACGGCTGAGTTCCTTGTAGAGCAGGAAGCCGGAGAACTCCGAAGTGCAGCTCTGTTCCAGAAACTCCACGAACACCTTGCGGGTTTCGGGATCGAGCTTGTCGGCTGCGCCCTCGAACTCCTCATTGCGCACGAAGTGATGGCGGTTGTAGTCCTTGCGGAACTCCTCGCAGATCGCCTCCAGTTCCACCGCGTTGGGGCGCAGGTCCATGGCGGCCATGGCCTCGAAATCGGTGGTGTAGAACCGCGGTGTGAGGATCGTGTCCTTCACCGGCTCCTTGATGGCTGGTCCGTCAGCGTTCGAGTTCAGCCCGGCGCCCGGCCGGCCAGCGGTCTGGGCATCGGCCTGGCTGGAACTGGCGACTGCGGTTGGTGGCACCATCGAACAGATCAGGTCAGAGCGGTGGCTGCATCGTAGGAGGACCGCCGCCCCGGTCGGCGGGGCCTGTCACGGACTGTGCCGCCCCTGGTGCCAGTCGGGTTTGTTGGGCAGGGTCAGTTGGGGCCCAGCCACTTCTGGCCGTTGAGCCGCTGCACCAGGCGGGACACCAGTAGGGCCTGGCTCATCTTCTTCTCGTCGATCAGGAACGACTCCAGCAGGCTGGGCTCAGCGCCTGCCTCGGCCACAGCCACGGTCTTGGCGGCGTTGATGTCGTCCGTGGTGAAGCAGAGCCAGAACCGGCGCTCACCCGGCAGCTCGCCCACCACCATCCAGCAGGGGCTGGCCACCACCGGCATCGGCCCCTGCTCAAAGCGCAGCTGCGGTTCGGGGCCGCCGTAGCTGCAGATCTCCCGGGCCAGGGCGGGGATCAGGGAGTCGGGGATGAAGCTGGCGAAAGGGGCATCCTCGGGAGCGGGAGGCTTGGCCGCTTTGGCCGGCTTGGCCTCGGCTGCGGGGGCTGGAGTGGGTGCAGGGGTGGGATCGCTCACCAGGCTCGGGCCCCAGGGCTTGAATGCACCTGACTCTAAGCAGCCGAACCGGGGAAGCAGCCAACCCGGGGAAGCGGCCGGTCAAGCGTCAGTCTGCTTCTGGGTCGCCCCCTCTGCTCAGACCGCCTGGGATAGCTACCAGTCGTTGTCAGCCTGATCCCAGCCATCCTCGGGCGCAGCAGCGGCTGCCTGGCTGGTGGTGGGCCTGCGGATCACCCGGAAGGGCACCTCCACCGTGGGTGCTGGTTCACCCGGAGCTCGGCTGGGGCCGGCTGCCACGGAGTCAGGAGCCTGGGGTGCCCTGGTGTCGTCAGTGGAACGGGGGTTGCCGGTGGACCAGGGGTTGCCGGTTGCGCGAGCGGCTGGCTCACTCCAGGCCGGCTCGGTGCCGAGAGGAAGACGCACCTGGCGTCGGCTGCCGCCACCGCTGCCGCTGCGCAGGGCCAGGGCGGTGGTGCCGGCACTCAGCAGTCCGCCGCCAGCGGCAGCCAGCATCATCCATACGCCGATCGGCAGGGCAGGGCTGGTGTAGGTGAGCAGCCGCAGAGTCACCTCCGGCTTCGGATTGAGTGCGCCCACCACGATCACCGCCAGCAGCGGTGCGAGCAGGGGCAGCAACAGCAACTGGCGCAGCACGGTCACGCGGAGGGGCTGGGATCTCCTGGCGCCCACGATGGCTGGGCAGGGGAGATCGGTCCACTCCAGCGGCGCAGATCCCCCAGGTTGTAGCCCAGCAGGTCGAAGATGCGGGTGACCAGGAAATCCACCATGTCGTCGATCGTGCGCGGCTGGTGGTACCACGCCGGGACCGGTGGAGCGATGCGCGCTCCGGCCTCCGCCAATGCGGTGAGATTGCGCAGGTGCACCAGGCTCCAGGGGGTTTCCCGCGGGCAGATCACCAGTGGCCGGGCCTCCTTGAGATGGACGTCGGCGGCCCGCTCCACCAGGTCGAGGGCCACACCGCTGGCGATCCGCCCCACGGTGCCCATCGAGGCAGGCAGGATCACCATCCCCCGGGTGCGGGTACTGCCACTGGCGATCGCGGCGGCCTGGTCATTCCAGCGGTGGCAGCGCAGCGAGCCGGCACTGCTGCCGGTGCGCTCGCGCCAGAATCGTTCCTGGGCCGCTGGTTCGCCCGGTACCTGGATGCCCAGCTCGGCCTGCCACACCGCGATGGCCCCGCGACTGGTCACCAACTCCACGCTCTCGCCTGCATCGAGCAGCCACTGCAGGGCCCGCTGGGCCAGGGGCTGGGCCGAGGCGCCAGAGATGGCCAGCACCACGGGCTCCATGGCTCAGCTCTCGCTCAGTACGGCCACGGGCATGAAGTCGGAGGCGTCAACCGGGGCTGCAGCGGCATCGGCGCTGCCCGGGCTGTCGGCGGTCGGGTCGTCCTCTTCAAAAGACTCACTGCCGGCGGGCAGCACCACCGCCAGGTCGATCTGGTGGCGGAGGGCGTCCACCTTCTCGATCTCCACGTCCACCGGGTCACCGAGCATGTAGGTGCGGCGGTTCTTGCGGCCCACCAGCCGGTTCTGGCGGCTGCGGTACTCGTACCAGTCGTCCTTGAGCGAGCTCACGTGCACCAGGCCCTCCACATTGGAGGGGGGCACTTCAACGAAGAAGCCGTAGCTCTGCACCCCGCTGATCACCCCTGGCTGCACCTGTCCCACCAGGGGCTCGGCCTGGCGGGCCTGGGCCATCGCCACCAGGTCGGTCTCCAGTTCCTGCTGGAAGCGCCTGCGGCCGTTGAGCCGCTGCACCAGTCCGTGCACCAGGGCCTGCTGGAACGGCGCCACCTGGCTCGGTGCCAGCAGGGGCCAGTCGATGGCCCCGTGGCAGGCCGGTGAGGCCAGGTCGACGCTCACCTTGTGGCGCACGCTGGGGCGGTCCTTGCCGTCGCAGAGCAGCAGCACCAAAACCTGCTGGTTCCAGAGATCGGCGTAGCGCAGGGTGGGACAGGTCCAGGGGGCGAGGGCCGACCCCGCCCCGCGCACGCCCGCCATCCAGTTCTCCCCGGGGCTGGTGCTGAGAACCTGCTGGGGCAGGACGGCTCGCAGTTGCTGTTGCAGGGCGCGCCGCCGGTCGCTGGCGGCAAAGGTGGCGGCCAGCTCCGCTGCGCTGGCATGGCCCTCCTCTCCCAGTTCGAGGGGAATCTCCAGGGCCAGGGCCGCCCGGGCCACATCGTTGAGATCGGCCGCTTCGGCCTCGGGGGTCTGGGCATAGATCCCAGGCAGGGAGAGGGCCGCCAGGTGGCTGCCCAGGGCTCGCTCGGCCAGCAGCACCGCCTCCCGCAGGATCGCCTCAGGGTGGTGGGCCGGCAGATGCTCCAGCCAGCCCTGCAGAGCTGGTGTGGGGGCCGGAGCCTGCAGATCACCGAGGCTGTCGATCGGCGGCATGCCCAGGTCAAGTTCGATCGAGCCGTTCGCCAGCCGTTGCTGGCGCAGCAGTTCGCTCACCGTGATCAGGCCGGTGAGCTGGTCGAGCTGGTTCTTGAGCGGTTTGAGCGTGGCCGGCACGGTGCGGCTCTTGGGCTTGCGTTCAGCCAGCGCGGTGAGTGCAGCGAGGTTGACGCTGGCCACCGGCCGGATCTGGCTGCGGCAGAAGCGGTAGCCCTCCAGTGCGCCCTCGGCGCTGATCTCCAGCGCCACCGACACGGCCGCCTGCGCCTCGTCCACCCGGAAGGCGGCGGCCTTGCCCAGGGTCGCGCTCAGCAGCGGCAGCCACTGCCGCCCCACGCACAGGGCATCGGCCTGGTCGCGCAGCCAGAGGTCCAGGCTGCTGCCCGGGCTGAAGCGCTCGGCCACCGCCGGACTGTGTAGCCAGAGGGTGAACCCTCCCTCTTCTCGGGCTTCCAGACCCAGGGCAGGCAGGCCAGGCGCTTCCTTGCCGCTCCAGCTCTCCAGCAGCAGCGCCTGCTGGGCGGTGAGGTCGGCACGTTCCTTGGTCTCGAGTGTGCGCAGCGTGGCCCGGGGAGCGGCAGATCGCTGGTGGAGACGGTGCTTGGTGAGCAGCAGGTCGAGGTCGGCGGACTCGCCGCCGTTCACCGGCAGCCTGCGGGCCACATGGCCCTGGGGGAGAAACTGGGCCACCGGGTAGTGGTCGATCAGCACCTCCACCACGGACTGCTGCTCGGGATCGAGGTGGCCGGCATCCGCCTCCGGCAGCTCGACGCTGGTGAGCAGGCGGTCGTCGAGCGGGGTGGCCACCAGCCGCTCCTGCTGTTGTTCCACCTGGGCCAGCAGGCTGGTGGTGTTGCGCTCGAGGATGCACTGCACGCCGCCTTCCGGCGAGCGGCGGCGTCCCCCTTCCCGGGTCACCTTCACCAGCACCCGATCGCCGTTCCAGGCATGGTTCAGCTGGTGCTCGCGGATGTAGACGTCTTCGCCCCCGTCCTCGCGCAGGGCAAAGCAGAAGCCCTTGCTGGAGCAGCGCAAGCGGGCGGGGATCAGTTCGGGATTGTCGCCGCGCAGCAGGCCGGCTTCGCTGTCCTGCACCAGCTCCAGGCGCCTGAGGGCATCGAGACCGATGCGCAGCTGCTGCTTCTCCGGTTTCGTGCTCAGGCCCAGGGCCTTCTCGAGCTTGGCCAGGGGCAGGGCCTCCTGGGTGGAGAGCTGGTCGAGCAGGTCGGCGACCGTGAACTTCATCGGGGCTGGCAGCTGGTTGGCAGAGGCCAGCGGGGAGATCCCCTAGGGGCTGGCGTTGTCGGCGAGGGGAAGCGGTGGGTCCGGGCTCGGAGCGATGCCCACGACGCCACCTCCCTATCACCCAACTCTAATCAGTGATGGTCGCCTTCCCGGCATGGGCCAACGCTCAGGCCTCAGCGTCGGACTCAGTGGCGGCCGGGTCCTGGGGGACGGCTTCAGCGCTGCCGGCTTTGACAATCAGGCGCAGCCCCAGGATCAGGAAGCCCACGGATGCGGCCAGTTGCAGGGCATCGGTGGGAATCACGGCTGAGAGGGAACCACCGGCCGCGGCCCCCAGCAGGCTGGCCAGCACCAGGGCCAGGGAACTGCCGGCAAACACCGCCCCAGGCTTGCTGGAGGTGCCGCTGATCGTGACGATCGCCAGCTGGGTCTTGTCCCCCAGCTCCGCCAGGAACACGGTGACGAAGGTGGAGGACAGCAGGGCGAGATCCATGGAGGGTGGGGGATCGGCGGGGGTTGGGATCAGCCCAGGGGGAGGTCGCTGGGCAAGGGGGTGAGGTGCACCGCGGCCTGTCGCCCCAGCCACAGGCCGAGGGCCACCATCAGCAGGCCAGCCAGTCGCTCCAGCTGGTGGGCGGGCATGGCCCGGGCCAGCCAGCGGCCCAGCAGCACCCCAACCAGGCTGGAGCAGATCAATGCCAGGGAAGCTCCCACGAACACGAGCACCGGTCGGCCCGACTGGGCGGAGAGCAGCAGGGCCGCCAGCTGGGTCTTGTCCCCCAGTTCCGCCAGGAAGACAGTGGTGAAGGTGGTGATGAAGGCCGTGAACCAGGCCCGACGGGGGTGCTCGACCGGGCTGGAGGACTCGCTGCTCATGGCCGGCGGATCGCCCGCTCGAATCGACGCATCACCCTGCCACGGCCGCCGTACTCGCTGCGGATCTGCTGGCGGCAGCAGGCGATGGCCAGCGCGTGGGCTGCGGGGTTCCAGCCCGCGGGGGCGGCGGGGGCGAGTTCGGGGGCGAACAGGGCCAGGAGATTGGCAACGCGGCAGAAATCAGGACGCTGGTTGTAGATGCGGCAGCGGCGTCCGCCCGTGTCGTAGTGGATGCACCAGCCATCGACTCCCACCATGACCATGTAGGTCTGGCGTTGCTCGGGCGAGAGGGCTGCCAGGGCGTCCTGGCGCAGCTCGGGGTCGAGACGGCAGCAAGCCCCACAGCCGGCGATGCACTGCCACTGGGGTGCCTGGGCCATGGCCGGTTGCTGGGAATCACCACCATCAGCATCGCAGCAGCTTCATCAGCTTCCCAGCAGCCTTGTTGGTGGCTGTGCTGTAACGGGCCGTCACAGTGGCGGCCCTGGCGCCGGTGGCCAGGGGATGGGGCTATAAGCTGATGGCCAGTGATTTGCGTCTCTGCGCGGCCATCCATGGGCATCGACTTTCACCTGATCGCCAACTTCGCCGCCCTTGCCCTGATCACCCTCGCCGGCCCGGCCGTGATCTTCATCCTTTTCTACCGTCGCGGCGCTCTCTGACCGCAGCTCTCCCTCATTGGGGCGCTGACTGACTCTCACCGCAGCTGAGAACAGCCGCTCCAGGGTCAGGGGATCACCCCCAGGGCCATCGCCGCATCCTCCAGCAGTGCCCTGAGGTAGGGGTGGTCTGGTTGGCTGTCGCTGTGCAGCTCGTCGCCGGCGGCATTGCGCACCACCAGGCCTTCCCCCCGGCGGCTGCACCAGTACAGACGCTGGTGCCGGGCCAGCACCACCTCGTCCCTGTCTCCGGCGCTGGCACGGAGCCCGAGCATCTCCAGCTGCAGCCGCTCGCGGCCCTGCCACACATTGCGCTGCAGGCGGTAGGCCACGTCCACCACCGGGGGCAGCCCGGCGGGATCGCCGCACCAGCGCCAGCCGATCGCCTGACGCCGTTCGCCCTGCTGCTCCAGCTCCAGCTGCAGGTGACCGCCGCGCAGCAGTTTCTTCTGCACGATCGTGCAGCCCGCACTCCAGTACACCGGCTGGGGGTGGCCGATGCCGAATGGCTCCAGTCGCTGCTGCTGTTGCAGAAAGGCCTGATTGATGCCCCCCAGCTGGACAAGCGCCTCCGGTTCCACCGGCTGGCCGTTGCCCTGGCCCTTCAGCCAGGACTGGGCCAGCTCCTCCAGCCGTTGCTGCAGTTCGGCCAGCTGGTCGGCCCGCACGCTGAAGCCCCCCGCCGCCGGATGGCCGCCGAAGCGCTCAAGCAGGTGGGCGCAGTGCTGGAGGGCCCGATCCACGGCGAAGCCCCGCGGTGCCCGTACGGAGGCCCGCAGCCGCCCGTTGCCCTCGCCCGCCAGCAGGGCGCAGGGGCGGTGCAGCCGCTCCACCAGCCGGGCGGCCACGATGCCGATCACGCCGTGGTGCCAGTGGTTCTGGGCGAGCAGCACGAAGGCTGGGCGCCGTTCACTGTCGGCCTCGAGCAGCGCCAGGGCCTCGGCCTCGATCGCCTCACACAGATCGCGGCGCTGGCGGTTGAGGGCCTCGCACTCCCGCGCCAGCTCCAGGGCCCGCTCGCCATCGGCGGTGGTGAGCAAGTCCACCACCAGGGCCGGATCGCCAAGGCGGCCCACGGCATTGATCCGCGGCGCGATCTGGAAGCCCACCGTCTGGGCATCGAGCCGCTGCTCGTCCACCCCTGCCAGCCGCTGCAGGGCCTGTAACCCGGTCAGGCCGCTGCTGCCCAGGCGGGGTAGACCGTCCATCAGCCAGCGGCGGTTCACCCCCTGCAGCGGTGCCATGTCGGCGATGGTGCCGATGCAGAACAGATCACGGGCCACGGCCAGGGTCTGGTCCTGGCGCAGCCGCTCACACAGCTGGGCTGCCAGCACGTAGGCCAGACCAACCCCCGCCAGGCCGCGATAGGGCGAGCCCTCCGGCGTGCGGGCGGGATGGAGCAGGGCCAGGTGAGGGGGGAGCGGGTCCGGGATGGTGTGGTGGTCGGTGAGGATCACCTCCAGCTCGAGGGCGGCGGCCCGCTCCAATGCCTCCCGGGCCGAGACGCCGTTGTCCACCGTCACCAGCAGGCGCACCTCCTCGGCGGCCAGCCGCTCCACCATGGCGGCATTGAGTCCGTAGCCCTCCTCCAGGCGGCTGGGGATGGCGGCCTGGGGGCGGGCGCCGAGCCGCTCCAGCACCCCCACCAGCAGGGCCGTGCTGGTCATGCCGTCGGCGTCGTAGTCGCCGCAGATCGCCACCGCCTCGCCCCGCTGGCAGGCCTCAACGAGCCGCTCCACCGCCAGGTCCAGTTGCGGAAAGTGCGCCTCGGCTGCGGGGGCCGGCGGGGGATCGAGCAGGGCCGCCACCGCGGCGGCAGTGGTGTGGCCCCGCCGGGCCAGCACCGCCAGGAGCGGCAGGGGCAGGGGCTGCTCGTCGCTGGGGTTGAGCCTCTCCAGGGCCGCTGCTTCGGCCAGATCACCCAGGGGCGCCGGCAGATGCCAGCACTGCGCGTCGAGGGCTGGGAGCAAGGGGCAGGGGCGGTGTCCGGGCCCATTGTGCGGGAGCCGGTGCGTGCCGGCCTAATCTTGGGTCGCCCGGGTGGCTGGAGCCTAACCATGGCGCTGGAGGCCCTGCTCTGGGACGTGGACGGCACCCTTGCCGAAACCGAGCGGGATGGCCATCGCCTGGCCTTCAACCGGGCCTTCGCCGAGGCCGGCCTGCCGATCCACTGGGATCCGCAGTCCTATGCCGACTGGCTGGCGATCGCCGGTGGTCGCGAGCGGATCCGCGCAGCCCTGCGGCAGCTGGAGACGCGTGAGCCCGATCCTGACCGGGTGGACAGCCTGCAGGCCCGCAAGCAGGCGCACTACGCGGACCTGCTTGCCGGTGGAATCCTGGCCCTGCGTCCCGGCGTGGAGGCCCTGCTGGCGGCGGCAGCTGCCGCCGGCCTGCGCCAGGCGATCGTGACCACCAGCGGCCGACCCGCCGTTGGGGCCCTGCTCCAGCAGCTGTTGCCCGCCGGGGCCGATTGCTTCTCGTTCTGGGTGTGCGGCGACGATGTCAGCCGCAAGAAGCCCCACCCCGAGGCCTACCTGCAGGCCGCCGACCGCCTGGGGCTGCCCCGCCAGCAGGTGCTGGTGCTGGAGGACTCGCCGGTTGGTCTGGCGGCGGCGGCCGCCGCCGGCCTGGCCTGTGTGGTGACGCGCAGCCACTACGGCGCCAAGGAGCCCTTGGAGCGCTTCGCCGCTGCCCGGGCCGTGCTCAGTGGGCTGGGCGGGGACGACCGGGTGCTGCGCGGGCCGGCTTGCACAGCGGGCTCCCCCACGCTCTCCTATCTGCAGAGTCTGCTGTGAGTCCCCTGCAGTCCACCCGCTTCCAGCGTTTCAGCCAGGCCACCGGCAACGCGGTGATCGGCCAGCTGCGGGGCAGCTGGAAACACCGCAGCGCCGTGCTGCTGGCCCTGCTGCTGGGCTTCTATGCCGGCGGCAACATCACGGCCTATGTGCTTCCCCGTTTCCCTGGAGGTCGGCCAGCGATGGTGCTGGCCGTGGTGCTGGCCCTGGAGGTGCTGGTGCGCCTGCGCGGTCGGGTGGTGACCGGCGAGCCGCCGCTGGTCTGGAGGGTGCTCGACAACCTGCGCATCGGCCTGGTGTATGCGGTGGTGCTGGAGGCCTTCAAGCTGGGCACGTGAGCGCACCCTTCCAGGGCGGGCCAGGAACGGTGGATCCCAGCCTGCTCACCCAGTTCATCCTGCCGCTGCTCAAGCGCCTGCGGTTGCTTGCCGCGGACGGACGCCGTCCCCTGCTGCTGATGAATGCGCCGGTGGGGGCCGGCAAGACCACCCTCTCAGGGTTGCTGCGCCGGCTGGCGCCAGAGCATGGGTTGCGCCTGGCGGTGGCCTCGATCGATGACGCCTACCTGCCCTGGCAGGAGCGCCTGGAGGCCATGGCCGCCAATCCGTTCGGCGTGACGCGGGTGCCACCAGGAAGCCATGACCCGCAGCTGCTCTGCCGCGTGATCGACCGCTGGCGGAACGGCGAGCCCCTGGAGATCCCCCGCTTTGACAAGACCCTGCGCAATGGCCAGGGTGACCGGGCAGCGGGGGTGCGCCTGCAAGCCGATGCCCTGCTGCTGGAGGGCTGGCTGCTGGGCTGCGAACCGCTGGGCTCAGCCCTGGAGGCTGCCCTGGCCCGTCAGGAGGACCAGGAGCTGCCTGCTGCCCTGGGGTTGCGGCCGCTGGAGAGGGCCTGGCTGCCCCGCTGGGACCAGGCCCTGGAGGCCTACCAGCCCCTCTGGGCCCGCAGCGATGGCCTCTGGCTGCTGCGGCCCCAGCGCTGGGATCTGCCGCGGCGCTGGCGGTTTCAGGCGGAAGCCCGGCAGCGCCGGCGGGGAGGAGCCAGCCTGTCCGCTGCCGCGCTGGATCAGCTGGTGCGTGCCAGCCTCTGCAGCCTGCCCCCCCAGCTTTATCAGGATCCCTTGCTCCAACGGGCGGAGGTGGCCGCCCTGATTGACGGGCGCCGCCGCCTGGTGGGGATTCAGGGCGGAGATCAGCTGGTCAGGCCTCCGGGGATCTGAAGCCAATGGGCCGATTGAGCAGACAGGCTTAGAAGACAGGTTCAGCAGACGTCGGGCCGGCTCAGCTCTCGGCTGCGTCGTCCTCTTCGGCAATCGGGTAAACAAAGCCCTGGGCCCGGCCACTGAGCACGGCCTTGCCGAGGGACATGGCCTTCTGGGCGGCGTCGGCCGCCTTGGCTTTCCAGGTGGCGTGACGCTGGTTGCGCTTGCCCTTCGATGTTTTCTTCTTGGGAACAGCCATCCCCGATTACCAGCCAAACGATGATCTTGTCGCGCCAACTTGCCTTTCGTCAAATCGCTAAGCTCCAGGGAAAGATCTGTTGCCGTGAGCGCCAGCCCCTCTCAGTCCTCAGCTGAGTCCAAGGCTCCGGCTGAAGCGCGTTCTGCCGCTGCCCCCGGTGGGGCCCGAGACCAGCCGCGCAACCTGCGTCAGTTGCTGGAGCGCCACACCGAGCCCCCCCCCAGTTACAGCGCCCTGCTCAAGCAGATCACTGCCGGCCAGGTGAAAGACCTTGAGCTCTCCCCGCGCCAGCGGGCCGTGCAGGTCACCTTCAAGAGCGGCAAGCAGGTCCAGGTGCCGGTGTTTGACAACGACCAGCAGCTGTTGCGAACCGCAGAAGCCGCCGGGGTACCCCTGGCCGTGCGGGATGACCGGGCCGATGCCGCAGCCGCCTCCCTGGTCTCCAATGGCCTGCTGGTGCTGTTGCTGCTGGCCGGTCTGGCGATGGTGCTGCGCCGCTCGGCCCAGGTGGCCAACCGGGCGATGGGCTTCGGCAGCAGCAAGCCGCGTCTGCAGGCGGAGGGCAGCGTGGCCGTGCGCTTTGAGGATGTGGCCGGAATCGCTGAGGCCAAGGAGGAGCTCCAGGAGGTGGTGGCCTTCCTCAAGGCCCCGGAGCGCTACACCGCCATCGGTGCCCGCATTCCCAAGGGGGTGCTGCTGGTGGGGCCTCCTGGCACGGGCAAGACCCTGCTGGCCCGTGCCATCGCCGGCGAGGCCGGGGTGCCGTTCTTCTCGATGGCCGCCTCGGAATTCGTGGAGATGTTCGTGGGGGTGGGCGCCAGCCGGGTGCGGGACCTGTTCCGCAAGGCCAAGGCCAAGGCCCCGTGCATCATCTTCATCGACGAGATCGATGCGGTGGGCCGGCAGCGGGGGGCGGGCATCGGCGGCGGCAACGACGAACGGGAGCAGACCCTCAACCAACTGCTCACGGAAATGGACGGCTTTGCCGACAACTCCGGGGTGATCCTGCTGGCGGCCACCAACCGTCCCGATGTGCTCGATGCGGCGCTGATGCGGCCCGGGCGGTTCGATCGCCGCATCACCGTGGATCTGCCCGACCGGCGGGGCCGGGAGGCCATCCTGGCCGTGCATGCCCGCACCAGGCCCCTGGCGGAGGCGGTGTCCCTGGCCGACTGGGCCTCGCGCACGCCCGGCTTCTCGGGCGCCGATCTCTCCAACCTGCTCAATGAGGCGGCCATCCTCACGGCCCGGCGCGAGCAGAGCGCCATCGATGAGCAGGCCCTCTCCGATGCCCTCGAGCGGATCACCATGGGCCTGTCTGTCGCCCCCCTGCAGGATTCCGCCAAGAAGCGCCTGATCGCCTACCACGAGGTGGGCCATGCCCTGCTCACCACCCTGGTGCCCCATGCCGACCGGCTCGACAAGGTGACCCTTCTGCCCCGCGCCGGAGGGGTGGGCGGGTTTGCCCGCACCATGCCCGATGAGGAGGTGCTCGATTCCGGCCTGATCAGCAGGGCCTACCTGCTGGCCCGCATGGTGGTGGCGATGGGGGGCCGGGCCGCGGAGCTGGTGGTGTTCGGTGCCAACGAGGTGACCCAGGGCGCCTCAGGCGATCTGGAGCTGGTGGCCCGCATCGGCCGCGAGATGGTGACCCGCTACGGCTTCTCAACCCTGGGCCCGCTCGCCCTGGAGGGGGATGGCCCCGAGGTGTTCCTTGGTCGCGACTGGCTGCGCTCCCAGCCCCACTACTCGGAGGACACCGGCCGCAGGATCGATGACCAGGTGCGCCAGCTGGCCAGGCATGCTCTCGATCAGGCTGTGGCTCTGCTCCAGCCCCGCCGCGCCCTGATGGACGATCTGGTGGAGCGACTGATCGTGGAGGAAACCCTCGACGGCGACCTGTTCCGCTCCCTGGTGGAAGCCGATGGCCAGGCGGGGCGTGCCGGCATCACGGCAGGGGCCGTCTCCTCAGCCGGCCAGCCCCCCGCAGAAGCGGATGTCCAGGCTGCGCAGGTAGGTGTGTAGGCCGGCGTCCTGAATCGGCAGCAGGTGCGCGGCCTGCTGGCTGGGGTTCACGTGGGCATGCCAGTGGCCTGGTGGGGTGATGAAGGCTCCGCCGGGTTGCCAGTCGATTCGTTCGGGGTTGCGGATGCGGCCGTCGCTGTCGAGATCTGTGCCCACCAGGGTGTAGCAGCCCGGAGGGCAGTCGAGGATCAGATCCAGGGCCACCGACTGGTGGCGGTGGGGTGGCTGGATCACGCCGCCAGGCACCACGCCGAGCATGGCCCACAGGGTATGGGTCACGGTCCGGCTGGCTGGCAGGTCGGCATTGGCCAGCAGGATGCTCAGCCGGTTGCTGCGGGCGGCTGACGGATCGGCCAGCAGCTGGTCGAGGTTGGCGCGCAGCATGGCTGCCGGGTAGTGGCAGGGCGTGAAGCGGGCCGTGCTGGGCTGCACCCCGAGGTGCTGGAGCAGGGGGCCGTCGTGCACCCAGTACAGAGTGCTGGTGGTGTCGGCATCCAGCAGGGGGGTGTCACCGCTGGGCAACACGATCAGATCACCGCTGGCCCACGCCAGTTGGCGGTTGTTCCAGCGCAACCGGCCTGAGCCCTGCAGCACGTAGAAGAGCGAACTGGTGGCAGCGGCCGCGGCCTTGAGTCCTTCCCCAGCCTCGATTCGCAGAAAGTGGGCGGCCAGACCAGGGCTGGTGGCCGGTCCGGGACAGCCCAGGGCCTCGCTGAGATCGAGGGGGATCACCCGGGAGGGCCCGTGTTGATGCAGCTCCGGAGGCCAGCAGCGGTAGGGGATTGGCTCGGTGAGTCCGGCCCGCACCGGGTTGGCGGCCTGGCGGTAGTCGTACACCAGGGCGGCGCACTGCCAGTCATCCATCACGCCTGCCGCCTGAGCCGACGCTGGCTGGGAGGGCTGGCTGGCCTGAAGCGGGGCCTGGGTCATGGGAGGGGCTCCCGGAGCGAACCTGTGGAGGGTGGGTGGAGCCTATTGAGCGACAGGGACGCCCTGTCGATCTGCCGCATCGGCTACGGCCTGCAGGGGCTTGATCAGCCGCCCGCCACCGCCGGCACGATCGACACCTCATCGCCATCGCTGAGGGCGGTGGTCTCGTTGTCGAGGAAGCGGATGTCCTCGCTGTTCACGTAGATGTTGAGGAAGCGGCGCAACTTGCCGCTGTCGTCGCACAGGCGGGCCTTGATGCCCGGATATCGCCCCTCCAGGGCTTCCACCAGGGCCGTGACCGAGCCGGCCTCAAGGCTCACGCTGGCCTCGTCGTTGGTGAACTTCTGCAGAGGGGTGGGGATCAGAACCTGGACGGCCATCGGGGCTGGAGAGGAAAGGTGGGTGTGGGGGGACTGGCCTGGCGTAACAGGGCCGGCTAGCCGGCTAGTTGCTGGCTGGGGCTGAAGGGCACGATCTGGATCAGCCCTTGGCCAGGGCCGCCTGGGCCTGCTGCCAGGCGGCGTTGAAACTCTCGAGCTGGGCCTCGATCGTGTAGGGCTGGCCGATGGCATCGGCCACGGCCTCGGTGGTCTTGAGGCCGTTGCCGGTGATGTAGGCGACGGTGCGCTCC
>JBBASN010000030.1:0-22875 GCA_040399225.1 Prochlorococcaceae cyanobacterium
CGCGCCGCTCGATCATCGTGAACAGCAGGTCGGCGTAGGTGTCGCCCTGGGGGGCGTGCAGCACGTAGTGCACCCCCTCCATCGAGGTGGCGATGCGCATGGCGCCCACGTGCGGAGGCCCTTCGTAGGTCCAGAGGGTGAGTTCCATCGAGAGAGATGCCGGCGAGTGATCGGGTGAGGAGCGAGGCGTGGGAGGCGCTCAGGCGAACGCGAGGGCGGCGCGGCGGCGCAGGGGGCGGGCAAACAGTTCGGCCAGATCGCCGGCCTGGTCGATGCCGTGGATGGGGCTGAACACCAGCTCGATCGACCACTTGGTAGCCATGCCCTCGGCCTCCAGCGGGTTGGCCAGGCCCAGGCCGCAGAGCACCAGATCGGGCCGGGCCGCGCGCACCCGGGCGAGCTGGTTGTCCACGTGCTGGCCCTCACTCAGGGCGGTGCCGGCCGGCAGCAGGGCCAGCTCCTCGGCCATCAGCTGGCGATCGAGATAGGGCGTGCCCACCTCCACCAGCTCCATGCCGCACTCAAGGGAGAGAAAGCGCGCCAGGGGGATCTCCAGCTGGGAATCGGGCAGCAGGAACAGCCGCTTGCCCGCCAGCACTTCGCGCTGGGGAGCCAACGCCCGCCGCCCCCGCTCCACCAGCGGATCCAGCACCTCGGCCACCCGCTCTGGCGCCACCCCGAAGGCCGCTGCCGCCGCCGCCATCCAGGCGCGGCTGCCCTCCACGCCGAAGGGGTAGGGGGCGCGGATCAGCTCGGCGCCGCGGTCCACCAGGGCGCGGGCGGTGCCGCTCAGGAACGGCTGGGCCAGCAGCAGCTTGGTGCCGGGCCCCACCGCCGGCAGCTCGGTGGAGCGGCGCGGCGGCAGGCTGGCCACCCGCTCGATGCCCAGCTTGTGGAACAGGCCCACCAGCCGGTCCTCCACCGCATCGGCCAGGGTGCCGGCGATCAGCAGCTGCGAGGTCTCGCTGCGGGGCATCAGCGGGATCAGGGCCTGGAGGGCGCCGTCCTCCCCCTGGGTGAAGGTGGTTTCGATGCCGCTGCCGCTGTAGTTCAGCACCATCACCCGGCCGCTGTGCTGCCGGTTGAGCCGCTCGGCCGCCTTGGCCAGATCCAGCTTGATCACCTCGCTGGGGCAGCTGCCTACCAGAAACAGGGTGCGGATCTCGGGGCGGCGCTCCAGCAGTTGGGCCACCAGCCGGTCGAGCTCCTCGTTGGCATCGGCCAGGCCGGCCAGATCCCGCTCCCCCAGGATCGCGGTGCCGAAGCGGGGCTCGGCGAAGATCATCACGCCGGCGGCGCTCTGGATCAGGTGGGCGCAGGTGCGCGAGCCCACCACCAGGAAGAAGGCATCCGGCATGCGCCGGTGCAGCCACACGATTGAAGTGAGCCCGCAGAACACCTCCCGCTGGCCGCTCTCGCGCAGCACGTCGGGGGATGCAGGGGCGGGGGAGGTAGGGGCTGGGGAGCTGGCGGCGAGGGTCATGCCGGACTCCAGAGAGGCACAGGCCTCAGGGTGCCGCGCGGCGGCGCGGCGTGCGGCAGGAATGGTTGAAATGATGGGATTTGTTCGGGATCAGCAGTCGGGATCCCCCATCTGTGCCAGGCGCAGGTCGAGGGTGTAGCCGGCGGCCCTGGGCCAGGCTGGGCCGGACTGCGGGGCCTGGTGGGGCGGCTCCGGGCTGAGCGGTTCAAAGCCCGTGGCTCCGGGCTGCAGCTGCCAGCGCCGGATCGGCGTGGGGGCATTCGGGCTGGTGGCGAACGGCTCCAGCTCCAGCACGAGAGGCCCCTCCGGTGCCAGGCCGGGATGGAGGCAGGGATAGAGCCGTTGCTCCCGCCAGCGCACCGCCAGCGGTTCTGCCCCCAGGGGCAGGGCACGGCCCTGCAGCCGCAGCCGCCAGCGCTCCCGCAGGGTGGGGTTGGCGATCAGCTCCACCCGCCGCATCGACCCATCCACGAAGCGGCTGGTGAAGCCCCCCTCCCGCGGCGTGTCGCAGATCAGCGGCCAGGGCTCCAGGGCCTGGCGCACCTCCAGGGCGGCGCCGCTGGCGGGGTCGTGCCAATCGAGCAACACGGGGAAGCGCCAGGCCCAGATCGCGTCGAAAACCTCCGCCTGCAGGGGCAAACCGGCCGCGGCCAGCTCGGCCAGCACCGCCTGCAGATCGGCCCGCAGCTGGCTGGGCAGGAGCATGCGGTCGTGCAGCTCGGCTCCCCAGTCGCGCAGGGTCCGGGGCCGGCGCTCGGGATCCAGCAGCAGCGCCGCCAGGCTCGTCCAG
This sequence comes from Prochlorococcaceae cyanobacterium, assembly GCA_040399225.1. Classification (GTDB taxonomy): domain Bacteria; phylum Cyanobacteriota; class Cyanobacteriia; order PCC-6307; family Cyanobiaceae; genus NIES-981. The sequence continues at coordinate 2,274 of JBBASN010000030.1, forward strand.
AGCAGGGCGATGGCGGCCATCCAGTCGGCCGTGGGCAGGGATTCCATGGCCCGGAACTCGATCAGCCCCAGGCAACCGGCTGGCGCACCCGGATTCCAGAACTTGTCGAAGCTCACCTCGGCCCGGTGGTTGTTGCCCGAGCGGTCGGCATGGAGGTGGCGCAGGGTTTCGCCGATCAGCCAGCGCTGGTCGCCCGGCTCGCAGCCCTCCAGCACGGTGTAGGCCAGCTCCAGGTCGAGCAGGGAGCCCAGGGCCTCATCGGCTCGTGGGCACTGGGAGGCCACTCCTACGCAATCGCCGCTGAACAGGTAGCTGAGGCTGGGATGGTGCTGGAAGTAGCGCAGGATTCCCATCAGCCAGGCCGGCCGACTGAACAGGGGGTTGCGCTCCAGGTCGGGACCGCCCCAGAGCAGGTGATTGCCGCCGCCGGTGCCGCTCTGGCCGCCGGCCGGGGTGGCCCGCCAGCTGCACAGCCCCACCTCCGCGGCCGCCTCCTCGAGCAGTTGGAGCCAGTGGCTGTACTCGGCCCAGCTGTGGCACACCGGCAGGTTGATCTCCAGCACGCCCGGATCGGCGGTGAGCCCGAGCACCTGCCAGCCGTCGGCCGCATCCAACGGCAGCAGGCCACTGAACAGGGGGGAGCTGAGGCCCCCCCCCAGGGCGGGCTCCTGGGCCAGGTCGCTGATCGCCCGCAGCAACTCTTCGCTGGGCAGGCGCTCCAGGGGTGGCAGGAACACGCCCCACTCCCCAGGGGTGATCTCCAGGGTGAGCAGCTGGCAGGGGAGTTCCGGCGGGAAGTGCTCCAGCGGCAGCCGCAGCCCGGCCGGCCCTGGTGCCGGCACCAGCTGGCGCCGCTCCGGGGCCAGGGGCCAGGCAGCCCCGCTCCAGCCCCCATCCGGGCTCCAGGTGAGTGGCGCCGCCCATACCCGCCGCCCGGGATCAGCAGGGTCCTCCAGCTCCAGGGGCTGAAGGGAGCTGCCCAGCCGCTGGCCCAGGGCCTCCAACCAGGCCAGGGCCCGTTGCGGCTGGAGCGCCCGCGCCGGTGCGTCAGCTGCGGGCCAGGGAGCGATCGGCTGGCCGTCGCGGCCCGTCACCAGGCGCAGGGCCCAGCGGGGGTTCACCTCCCCCTCGTAGCGCTTGCCGCTGCAATACAGGAGGGTGGAGCCCGGCCAGCTGCGGCGCTGGATGGCGGCGGCCATGGCCCGGGCCATGGGCAGCTTGGTGGGGCCGTCGGCCGCCACGGTCCACTCGGCTCCGTCCGGTTTGAGGGGGATGTAGGTGGGCTCCCCCCCCAGGGTGAGCGCAATGCCGGCCTGCTGCAGCCTCGCTTCCGCCCGTTCGGCCGCCTGATCCATCCAGTTCATCGGGGGCAGTCGGGCTCGCAGGGGCGCTGTGGGGTTGGGCTCATGCCCGCCCTTATGTTTCGGTCAGCGCGGTGATGCTGCGGCTCACTCCGCTACAGATTTGCTGCGGATCGGTGTCGATTTCCGCGTCGTTGCGCTGTTGTTTCCCGTTTTCGATTGATTGAATGGGGAACACCGGCTGCCGGTCCCGCCCCGCCATGCCCCCCAACTCCAGCAGGCGCGGCCAGCTCCGAAGACCCCCCTCCAGCAGAAATCGGCGCCCCTGGCGAGCGCCCCTGGCCCTGGCCCTGGTGGTGAATCTGGGGGCTCTGGGCTATCGCCTGGTGGAGGGCTGGGACTGGGGTGACTGCTACTGGATGGTGGCGATCACCCTGAGCACAATCGGTTTCGGCGAGGTGAACCCACTCACCACCGGAGGGCGGATCGTCACCGCCCTGCTGGTCCTGGGTGGATTGGTGGTGGTGCAGATCAGCATCCAGGGGGTGCTGGGGCTCAGTGAGTCCGGTTATTTCCGCCGCCTGCGGGAGCGGCGTTTCCGTCGCTGGTTGAGGGCCATGCAAGATCATGTGATTCTCTGCGGCTATGGCCGCATCGGCCGGGAGATCGCCAGCCAGGTCACCCGCGAGGGGGTGCCGCTGCTGGTGGTGGATCTCGATCCGGAGCGCGGTGCTGCCGCCGAGGAGGAGGGGCTGGCGGTGCTGGCCGCCGATGCCACCCTTGATGAAACCCTGGAGGCGGCGGGCCTGCACCGCTGCCGCTCCCTGGTGGTGGCCCTGCCCAACAACGCCGCCAATCTCTACGTGGTGCTCAGCGCCCGCGGACTGGCCCCGGACTGCCGGCTGATCGCCCGGGCGGACAGCGAGGAGTCGGAGCGCAAGCTGCGCCTGGCCGGGGCGGATGAGGTGATCAGTCCCTACGTGAGCGGGGGGCGGATCATGGCCGCCTCGGCCCTGCGGCCCCTGGCGGTGACCTTCATGGATCTGATCTCCGGCAGCGACTGCGAGGTGGAGGAGTTCCGGCTCAGCGGCGATCCGCAGGATCTGGGTGCGCTGCACGGCACCACCCTCGGCGATCTGCAGCTGGGCCGCCGTACCGGTGCCCTGGTGCTGGCGGTGAAAACGCCCCAGTCCAGTACCCCTGTGCGCCAGTACCGTGGCTCCCAGTACCGCAGTGGAGAGGATGGCCTGGTGGCCAACCCCGGGCGCGATCTGCAGCTGCTGCCCGGCCAGATGCTGGTGGTGATGGGCAGCAAGGCCCAGCTCGCCAGGGTGGAGGAGCTACTGGGGCCAGCGCTGCGCAGCGTGGATGCCGTGGCCGGCTGAGGCACCCCCCCTTCAGCTATCCGCCTCCTCCAGCAGCTGGCGTTTCAACTCGATCTGATAGCCCTCGGCCATCGCCTCCAGGGCCTGCTCCTCGCGCTCATCCACCTCCAGGGCCTCGGCCAGGGTCATGTCCGGCACCTGGGTGGCACCGACGGCGGTGAGGGCCACCCCCAGGGAGGCGCTGTCGCGGTGCCAGATGGCCGCCGCCTCGGCCAGCTTGCTCATGGCCTCCTCCCCCACGGCCAGTCCCCGGTGCTGGTTCACCGCCGCCGCCAGGCGCCGGTCGTCGAACACGGCCGCCGCCGCCAGGTGGGCCGCGTGCAGGGCCCCCAGGCTGTAGAGGGCCTCCGAGCGCAGGGTGGCCAGGCTCTTGCCCAGGGCCCGCTCCCGCACCCCCTGCCAGGGCTCGGACGGCGTGGTGTCCAGGGCGGCGGCGGGTCCCAGATCGGGGTGCTGCTCAGGATCCTGTCCAGGGGCAGGTGCCCGCAGCGTTCGGGCCTCCAGGCGCTCGCCCAGGGAGCGCAGCCGCCTCGCCAGCCAGGCGGCCAGGTTGGAACGCAACCCCATTCAGAAACCCGCAGGTGTACCTACTGTGGCCTGAACCTCAATCTTTTAGCTGGCCCTGCTCTTTCGCTTTCTGTCAAGCCCATGTACGGATTAATCAATCAGGGCTTCCGGGACATGATCCTTGTCCAACACGGGGAGGAGGTCTGGACCAGGGTTCGGCAGCGGGCTGGAGTGGAGGCGGAGCGGTTTGAGGCCATGGAGCCCTACCCCGATGGGCTGACCAAGCAGTTGATCGCCGCCGCCAGCGAGGAGCTCAGCCAGCATCCCCACGCCCTGATGCGGGCGTTCGGTGAGTTCTGGGTCACCTACACGGCGGCGGAGGGCTACGGCCAGCTGATGGAGCTGGCGGGCTCCAGCCTGCCCGAGTTTCTGCAGAATCTCGACGACCTGCACGCCCGGGTGGGGGTGAACTTTCCCAGCCTGTCTCCCCCCAGCTTTGAGACCGAGGAGCAGGAGCCGGGCACCATGCACCTGCACTACCACTCCCAGCGCGAGGGGCTGGCGCCGATGGTGATCGGACTGGTGGAAGGCCTCGGCGATCGCTTCGACACGCCTGTTGAGGTGGGTCAGCTGGCCTGCCGCAGCCAGGGGGATGACCACGACGTCTTCGAGGTTCGTTACGACGAACCGCCCGCTGCCGAACCATGACCCTGGCCCCTTCGGCCCAGCGGTTTCCGGCGTTGTTCCCGTTTCACTGGGTGGTGGATGCAGACATGGTTGTCACCCAGCTGGGGGTGGCACTGGAGCGGTTGCTGGGTGAGCAGGCGATCGGAGCCCCCCTGCAGGAGCTGATCAGCTGGCGGCGTCCCACGGCCGTGGACGACAGCCTTGAGGGCCTGGCCAGGCTCAGCCATCGGTTGGCCGTGCTGCAGCTACGGCAACTGCCCCTGCAGCTGAAGGGGGAGGTGCTGGTGGACAACGGGCACGGCTTCTTCCTGGGCTCGCCGGCCGTGCACTCCCTGGAGGACCTCCGCCAGCTCGGCATCGGCCTGGCTGACCTGCCCCGCCACGATGGGCTGCTCGACTCGGTGCTGCGGCTGCAGATCAATGGTCTGCAGCTGCAGGATGAGGTGTCGCGGCGCACGCGCGAGCTCACCGAGCTGGCCACCCATGACGAACTCACCGGCGTGGCCAACCGTCGCCTGTTCCGCCGGGACATTCAGGCCGAACTGCAGCAGCACCGGCGGTTGGCTGCGCCCCTGGCCCTGCTGATGGTCGATCTCGATCGCTTCAAGCAGTTCAACGACACCCACGGCCACCTGGCCGGTGATGCCTGTCTGCAGGCGGCCGCCCAGCGGCTGGTGGGTCTGGTGGGCCGTGGTGGCGATCGGGTGTATCGCTATGGCGGCGAGGAATTCGCCGTGCTGCTGCCCCACACCGATCTGGCGGGCGCCGAGGCTGTGGCCGAGCGGGTGGTGCATGGCTTCGCCTCCACACCCCTGGCCCTGCCCGAGCAGGCCCTGGTGTCGTTGATCACGGTGAGCGTGGGCATTGCCTGCACGGAGCCGGCGGGTGACCAGCCGATCACCGACACCCTGCTGATCGGCCGCGCCGATCAGGCCCTGTATCGCTCCAAGCACGCCGGACGCAGCCGCTACACCAGCCATGGCCCCAGCGAGGTGTGAAACCATCCACGGCCCCGGGCCGCTGGCAAGGTGCGGGTATCTGCCCCGCCGCCCACCACCCAGCGCGCTTCAAATGTCTTTATAGTTCTGTCACGTTTCGCAACGCCCCCTCCATGGCTGACTCCAACACTTCCCGCTTCGGCTTCGTGGCTTTCGCTGAAACCTGGAATGGCCGCCTGGCCATGCTCGGCTTCGTGATCGGCCTGGGCACCGAACTGCTCACCGGCCAGGGCATCCTCGGCCAACTCGGTCTGGGCTGAGCCGCTTCGCTCACGCCTCTCGATTCCATTGCAACCTCCTCGCCCGCCTGGCTTTGCCAGGTGGGTTTTTTTGTTCCAGGGCCCACTGCCTCAGGGCTGCCAGCATGGCGTCACTGCTCCTGCCAGCTGGATGTTCTGGACCAAGGCCGGCCGCTTGCTGCTCCTGCTGGTGGTGCTTGCCCTGGCCGGCAGGGTTCAGGCCCGCCCAGGCGACCCGTTGCCCTCCTGGGTTGATGGCCCCACGAAGCGGGCGATCATCGGCTTTGTGGAGGCGGTGTCCACGCCGGGCTCTCCCCGATTCGTGCCACCGGCCGAACGCATCGCCACCTTCGACAACGACGGCACCCTCTGGGCTGAGCAGCCCTTTTATGTGCAGGGGTTGTTCGCCGTGGATCGGGTGAGGGAACTGGCTCCGGCCAACCCCCAGTGGGGCGAGCAGGAGCCCTTCGCCACGCTGCTGGGCGGGGATGCCAAGGCTGCTCTGGCTGGTGGCGAGGCCGCCATCAGCACGATCGTCACCGCCACCCATGCCGGCCTCACCACCGAAGCCTTTGATCAGGTGGTGCGCACGTGGATCAGCACCGCCCGCCATCCCCAGACGGGCCGTCTGTACACAGAGATGGTGTACCAGCCGATGCTGGAACTGCTGGCCTATCTCCACCAGCGCGCGTTCACCACCTTCGTGGTGTCCGGTGGGGGCGTGGACTTCATGCGGCCCTGGGTGGAGCGCACCTATGGCATCCCGCCGGAGCGGGTGATCGGCAGCAGCATTCAGACGCGTTTCGAGCTGCGCGACGGCCAGCCCGTGCTGGTGCGGCTGCCCCAGATGAAGGTGCTCAATGATGGCGCGGTCAAGCCTGTGAGCATTCAGCACCACATCGGCCGGCGGCCGATCGCCGCTTTCGGCAACTCCGATGGCGACCTGGCGATGCTGCAGTGGACGATGGCTGGGCCAGGTGAGCGCTTTGCCCTGCTGGTGCATCACACCGATGGCGAGCGGGAGTGGGCCTACGACCGCAGCAGTGGGGTGGGCCGGTTGGAGCGGGCCCTCGATGAGGCCAGGGCCCGCGGCTGGACGGTGGTGGACATGCGTCGGGACTGGCTGGTGGTGTTTCCGCTCCCCTAGGCGGCGGCTGGGAATCTAAAAAGTTTCCGGTTTTTGGCGCCATGGTGTATCTGATTTCGATTGCCATCGGCGGCTGCCATTATTTTCAATGAAATCGCCCAGGCTGTTGATCAGCAGGAGTCCATCATGAAAGACAAGCACGAAAAGGCCGAAAAGAAGAGCAAGAAGAAGGCGAAGGAGAAAGCTAAGGAGGCGGCATTGGTTGGCCTCAATGGTGGTAACGACAAGTACCATCCTTCACCGATTCTCGATGATTTCTCGGAGTTTTCCGAGGGTCGCTCGCCCAAGCTCGACCGCAAGCTCTATGAAAAGGAACTGGCCCGCCTGCAGGTGGAGCTGGTGAAGATGCAGTACTGGATCAAGCACGTGGGCTATCGCCTGATCCTGCTGTTTGAGGGCCGGGATGCGGCGGGCAAGGGGGGCACGATCAAACGCATCACCGAGCCCCTCAACCCCCGCGGCTGCCAGGTGGTGGCGTTGGGCACCCCCTCCGATCAGCAGAAAACCCAGTGGTTTTTCCAGCGCTACGTGGAGCACTTCCCCTCCTCGGGTCAGATCGTGCTGTTCGACCGCAGCTGGTACAACCGCGCGGGGGTGGAGCGGGTGATGGGCTTCTGCAGCCCCGAGCAGGTGGATGAGTTCCTGCTCTCCTGCCCGGAGTTCGAGCGCATGCTGGTGCGCAGCGGCATCACCCTGCTCAAGTACTGGTTCTCGGTGAGCGATGAGGAGCAGGAGGCCCGCTTCCGCTCACGGCTGGAGGATCCGGCCCGCCGCTGGAAGCTGAGCCCGATGGATCTGGAATCCCGCGACCGCTGGGTGGAGTTCTCCCGTGCCAAGGACGAGATGTTCACCCGCACGAACATCCCCGAGGCCCCCTGGTTCACAGTGGAGGCGGACGACAAGCGGCGGGCCCGGCTCAACTGTATCCGCCACCTGCTCAGCAAGGTGCCCTACGAGGACATGACCCCCGATCCGATCGAACTGCCGCCGCGCAAGGCCAGTGGCGATTACCAGCGGCCGCCGCTGAACGAACAGTTCTTCGTGCCCAACCACTACCGCTAGACACTCAGGGCTCGGGGCGCACCGTTCCATAGGTCGGCTGCCAGCGGGCCCGCTCCAGGCACGCCAGGGCCTCGGTCTCTGTGCGGGCCCGGCGGGCCAGGTTCTCGCGCACGCCGGTGATCGCCACGGCTTCGGCCACGGCCCGGGCCACCGCCGGAGCTTCCGTCAGGGCAGGCATCAGGGCCGCGTCCGGATCGTGGCTGGCGGGGATCCGCTCGGCCAGGGCGTTGAGGCCGGCGTCGATCATGCTGTCGGTGATCTGCCCCAGGCCCAGGGCGGCGGCGGCGAAGCCCAGCCCCGGGAACAGAAAGCAGTTGTTGCACTGGCCGATCTCCCGCGTGCCGTTGGCTGTGGCCACGGGCGGGAAGGGGCTGCCGGTGGCCACCAAGGCGCGGCCGTCCGTCCAGCCCAGCAGATCCTCCGGGCAGGCCTCGGCCAGATGGGTGGGGTTGGAGAGCGGCAGGATCACCGGCCTCGGGCAGTGGGCGGCCATGGCCCGCACCACCGCTTCGCTGAAGGCTCCGGCCACGGTGGAGGTGCCGATCAGCACCGTGGGCCGCACCTGCTCCACCACCGCCAGCAGGCCGATGGGCTCCTGGCCGTTGCCGGGCCAGTGCTGGCGCTCCTGGGCGGGGCGGGCCAGGCCCGCCGCCGCCGGGTTGAGGTGGGCCATGTCCTCGAACAGCAGGCCGGGCCGGTCGATCGCCCACAGCCGGGCGCGGGCCTCGCTGGCGGAGAGCCCTTCGGCCTGCAGCAGGCGCAGCAGCCCTGCGGCGATGCCGCAGCCGGCGGTGCCCGCCCCGAAGATCACGATTCGCTGGTCGCCCAGGTTCTGGCCCAGGCCCCGGCAGGCGGCCCGCACGGCCGCGCTGGCCACGCCGCTGGTGCCCTGGATGTCGTCGTTGAAGCTGGGCAGCCGGCCGCGGTGGCGATCCAGCAGCCGCTGGGCGGTGCCGGTGCCGAAGTCCTCCCAGTGCAGGCAGGCGCCGGGGCAGAGCTCGGCCACGGCCTCCACGAATTCATCCACGAAGGCGAGGTAGGCGTCGCCCTGCAGGCGGGGCTGGCGCATGCCTGGGTAGAGCGGGTCCTGCAGCAGGCTCTCCCGGTTGGTGCCCACATCCAGCACCACCGCCAGCACCCGTTCGGGGTTCAGGCCGGCACAGAGGGTGTACACGGCCAGCTTGCCCTGACAGATGTGGATGCCGCCCACCCCCTGGTCGCCGATGCCCAGGATCCCCTCCGAGTCGGTGACCAGCACCAGGTCGATGCCGTTCTGGATGTGGGGCTGCAGCACCGCGGCCAGCCGGCCCCGCTGGGAGGCACTGAGAAACAGCCCCTCGCTCGGCGTGCGGTAGGTGCAGCTGAAGCGCTGGATCGCCCTGCCCACCGTGGGGGTGTACACCACCGGCAACACGGCCTCCAGGTGGGTGGCCAGGAAGCGGTGAAACAGCACCAGGTTGCTGCGGCGCAGGGTGTCGGCGAAGCTGAACTGCTCCAGGGGGCTACTGAGACTGTTGAAGTGCTGCCAGCTGCGCTCCACCTGCAGCTCCAGGGTTTCCACCTGCTCGGGCAGCAGGCCCTCCAGCCCCAGGGTCCGGCGTTCCTCAAGGCTGAAGGCCGTGCCCTTGTTCAGGGCTGGATCGCGCAGCAGCTGCAGCCCGCGCAGCTGGGTGAAGCGGGCGGACCCCTTGAGCGGCGGCGATGGCACGGGGTTGGACGCCATCACCGGCTCGGCTTGCGGGAGCCCCACTGAACTGGCAGGCCTTGCTGCTCCTGTGTGTTGTTTGCTACGGAAGGTGCGGCTGGCTGCGCGCCGGCTCCAGGCTCCCAGCGGATCGGATCAGTCGCCCCGGCTGGGGACCATTGCCAGCAGCAGCATCCGGGCACTGCTGCTGTACACGAGCTGCTCCAGCTTCAGGGCAGGGGCGGCCAGTGGATTGCCCAGGCCAGCGCCATTGAAAGCCACCAAACCGGCGAGCGCCTGTTCCAGGTGGCGTTGCAGGTGCATCACCCTGGGATCGCGCAGGTCGATCGGCACCGGGCGCTGCACCCAGCGTTCGGCCAGCTCCAGCGGCACTGTTCGGTGGCTCACCCAGCCGATGGTTGTCGCCAGCCGGTCGGGATTGAGGTTGAAGAGCAGGCCATTGAAATGGCCGGTCTCCACCTCTGAGGCCTGACCCGGCAGATAGAGAGCCTGTTCACCGGCATGGTCGAACCAGTCCCGGCCCTCAATGCGGAAGCGGGTGCTGCCGGCATAGGGGATCTCCAGGGTGCTCTCGCTGTAGTCACTCGTGCTGGCCACCAGGGGCACATAGGTGGCTGCACTGATCACCATGTCCCCGGCCAGCAGATAGGAGGCGCGATGCACAAACTCCTGGGCGCGCTCACGGGCTTCAAAGCGGCTGAGATTCACGGCCAGGCCGATCTCGTCGGCAAGGTCGCGGGCATCAAAGCGAACCTCGCTGCAGTCGTCTGCGAAGGCCAGGTGCTGACGGCGCACCCACTGGAGCTGCTCCTGAACCGGTGCCGTGGTGGGTGGGGGGACGTCCCTGCGCATCGCCAGCACAACAACTCACCGATTGTGTCCCCGTTGGCCCGTGCCTGGCAACGGGCATGGTGGCCGCCCCCGAACAGGTCACCCGGGTGTCAGCGCCTGCTGTTGAGGGATCGGCGGATCTGATCGAACCAGTTGCCAGGACGATCCCCAGAGCGCAGCTGCAGGCTGGCCATCGAGCGGGCCAGGGGCATTCCCCCACGCTGCAGCACCGCACCGACATGCAGGACCACGGCGAAGGCGATCAGCAGCCAGGCCAGCAGATGGATGGCGTAGACGACGTGATCCAGCTGGCCATCCCGTAGCCAGTTTTCGTTCATCAGCTTGCCGCTGCCCACCGCCAGCACCAGGGCCAGCAGGGCGATGGCATTGGCGGGTTGGCGCAGGCGGGCGCGGCCGGCGCTGAGGGCATAGAGGCCGAACAGCAGGGCGACGGGCCAGAGCAACACGCCCAGCGTGCCGTGGATGTCGATCCACTCGCCGGGAAGACGGAACGGCAGCCGCCCGAAGCGACCGTCGTGGAGCGAATACACGAGCAGGCCGCTCAGCCAGGCCAGGGGCACCAGCAGAGCGGTGGCGCCGTGGAGCAGGCGCAGCAGGGAGGGTTGGTAGGGAGGACGGGCCTCAGCCCTGCTCCCAGCGGAAGGTCTGGTCATTCCAGGAGGTTGGGTCCTCGATCGGCTCGAGATGGGTGAACACATCCGAGCGGCTGAGCATGGCGGCGATCTCCTGCTCCAGCTGCTCACAGAGGTCGTGGCCCCGCTGCACGCTCCAGTCGCCCGGAACGAGCACGTGGAGGGAGACGAACCGCCGTGAGCCTGCCACCCGGGTGCGCAGGGCGTGGAAGCGCACGTGATCACTTTCACGGCTGGCCAGTAGCTGCTCCAGCTGCTGCTGTTCGTGTTCCGGCAGCGACCGATCGAGCAGGCCGGAGGCGGTTTCGTGCAGCAGCTTCCAGCCCGTGACGAGGATGTTGAGCGCCACCGCGATCGCGATCAGGGGGTCGAGGATCGTCAATCCCGTGACCTTCACCAGTCCGATCCCCACCACCACGCCAAGGGAGGTCCAGACATCGCTGAGCAGGTGGTGGGCATCGGCGCGCAGCGTGATCGAGTGGAAACGCCTGGCGGCCTTGAGCAGCAGCCAGGCCACCAGCCCATTGATGGCAGTGGCCAGCAGGGAAATGGCCAGGCCGATGCCCAGCTGCTCCAGGGGCGGGGGCTGCAGCAGGTGGCTGATTGCCGAGTGAATGATGGCCAGGGCGGCCACCACGATCAGCACACTCTCCAGGCCGCTTGAGAAGTACTCGGCCTTGAAATGGCCGTAGTGGTGGCTGCGATCGGCCGGCTTGGCCGCCAGGCTGAGGGCCCACAGGGCTCCGAGGGCTGCCACCAGATTCACCCCCGACTCCATGGCGTCGGAGAGCAGCCCTACCGATCCGGTGAGCCGCCAGGCCCAGGTTTTGAGAGCGATCGTGGCCACCGCGGCGGCCAGCGACAGCTGCATGTAGGAGCGGGCAGAGCCGAGCTGCAGGGGCATGGGCAGGGCGCTGGGGCCAACCGCGACACGGCTGGTGTGAAATTAGCCCGGATCCCGGAACCATCCCGCCCGGAGGGTGGCTGTCTGTCCCCCCGCTGCTGAGCGAGCGCGGGGGGTTCGGCTGTTGCGGCAGGGAGGTGGGGTCTGCCGCACTCCGGTGGTGCAGGCCGAATCGCGCGGTACGGCTCACCTCTCCCCCGGCCCGATCCAGCCCGGCGACAGTGAGCGCACCGGGGGCGAACGACGACCCCGCCACCCCAACCTTCGCCATCCGAACCATGCGCACCCTGCGTTCTTCTTCTCCCTTCGAACTCTTTGACCGGCTGGAGCACCAGCTCAGCCAGCAATTGCACAGCGCCGAGCGGGTGCCCGCCGCCGAGGTGCACGAAACCCCCGAGGCCTACGAACTGGTGCTTGAACTGCCCGGCGTGGACAAGGCCGCCATCGAGGTGAAAGCCACAGACCGCACGGTGGTGATCTCCGCCGAGCGCCGCAACCTGCGCCAGCAGCCCGCCAGCCCTGAAGCCGGCAGCGACGCTGAAGCGGCGGCCAGCAACCTTGCTCCCGCGCCGTTGCTTAGCGAGTTCCGCTACGGCACCTGGAGCCGCAGCTTCCGCTTTCCCCAGCCGATCGATCGCGACCAGCTCCAGGCTGTGTACCGCGATGGCCTGCTCACCGTCACCGCCCCCAAGGCCCACAAGGTGAGCAGCGTCACCGTGCAGGTGGAGGGCTGATGGGCTGACCGACTGATGCCATCCCTGGGCTGCGGCCCTGATTCATGAGAACCCCTGCTCCCGGCTCCGGCCGGGGGCTTTTGTTTTGCGCCAGGCTTGGCGGGCCAACCCGCTGCTCCCAGCCCGTTCTGCCCGATGGCCCAAGCACCCCTGCTGCCGGAGCTGCTGGAGTGCATCCACAGCCAGCTGCTGCCGGGGCTGCGCATTCACTGCCCCGATCCCCACGATCCGGTGCGGGTGCTGAGCCTGCCCGACCCCTGGCGGCGGCTCGGCTGCGGCAACTACGCCGCAGTGCTGTACCACCACCACCACCCGGAGCTGGTGGTGAAGGTGTATGGCCCGGGGCGGCCGGGCCTGGAGCAGGAGGCCGAGGTGTATCGCCGGATCGGCTCCCACCCCGCCTTCTCCCAGTGCTTCCACGTGGGGGATGGCTACCTGGTGCTGCGTCGCCTGCATGGCACCACCCTCTACGACTGCCTGCGCCAGGGCATCCCCATCCCGCCGCGGGTGATCGCCGATGTGGATGGGGCCCTGGCCTACGCCACTGGTCGGGGCCTGTATGCCCACGACGTGCATGGGCGCAACGTGATGCTCCACCGGGGGCGGGGGCTGATCGTGGACATCTCCGACTTCCTCAACCCGGAGCCATGCCGGGCCTGGCGCGATCTGCGCTGGGCCTACCGCACGGTCTACCGCCCGCTGATCGCCCCCCTGCGGCTGCGGGTGCCCGGCGCGGTGCTGGATGGGGTGCGCCGCGGCTACCGCCGGCTACGGCGCCTGCGAAAGGCCCGGGGAGCTTGAGCCGGGATTCCTTGTGTTCCGGCATGGGCTCAGTGCGGCTGGACTGGGGAGAGGGGTGCCCACGGTTCCAAGTTCCGCCGTACACCTGTACTAGTTGCTGCCCCCCCCCCCCCCCCAGCTCACCGCGCTGGGGGTGAGGCCAAAGCGCTTCTTGAAGTCGCTGCTGAAGTGCCCCGCATGCCGGTAGCCGCAGGCCAGGGCGATGGCCTGGATCGAGCTGCCCCGTGCGCCTTGCTCCAGCTGCCACATGGCTTTCTCCAACCGCTGCTGGCGGATCCATTGGTTCGGCGTGCAGTCCAGCTTCTTGCGAAACGCATACTGCAGGGCGCGTTTGGAATAGTGGCTCCTGCGCTCGAGGTCGCTGAGGCGCAGGGGCTGATCGAGGTTGGCGCGCACGTAATCGAGCAGCTCATCGAAGCTGCTCCGCCCGGCCCGTTCCTGGATGCGCTGCCGATCCCTCGGTTGCTCCTGCAGCAGTTGGGGCTTCAGCCAGCCCACCACCATCCGCAACAGCACATCATCCAGGCCCAGCTGCGCCGGCAGGGCGGGATGGCAGCCGAGGCAGGAATCCAGATGGTGCAGCAGGGCGTGCAGCTGCCGGGCCTGCACGCCGCTCAGTTCCCGGGCGGCAAAGCGGCCGAGGTCGGCCGAACCATCCGGCCCCTGGTCCAGGGAACCGGGGTGGCCGCTGATCGCGGCAGCGGTGTGGGCCAGGTCCTCTGGCCGCAGGATGATCACGGCTGAACTGTCACTGCAGCTCACCTCGCTCGCCCCAGGGGGCAGCAGCAGGCCGCCACCGGTACGTCCGCTGACGACACCCTTCGCGGTGCGCGCCACGCGTGCGCCGACAAAGACCGCCACCAACTGGATGGCCGCTCCAGGTTCCACGCTGATCTGCACCGGCGCGCTCACGCTGGAGAGCAGCGGCAGCTGATGGATCCGGAGCAGGCTGATCTCCTGGTAGAACTCCCCCTCGCCGACCAGCGGGCGAACGGCGCGCACCGGAAGCACCTTCGCCATCGCCAGCTGGACCGCTGCCGCATCGACCAGCCGCCGATGGTTCAGGCTCTGCAGCCCGGGCTTGAGCCGCCCGGGTAGCCAGGTCGGCAAGGTGGCAACGATCGAGTCGCCCTGCCAGTCCTCAGCCATGGTTGGCTTGCCGCGGGGTGGGGTCTAACGAATGAAGCTGCTGATCAACCCTGCTCGAACTAGCTGATTGCGAAGGACTCATCTCTGATCTCATAGGCCCCGGTCGCGGTCTATGAGATCAGAGCTGGAGCCAGGCCCAGCCGCTCGTGATAAGAAACTTCGCTTACTGTTATTTCGATGCGAATACGGAATCATTTTGCGGCTGTGCGCCCCAGGCCAGGGCATCAGCCCGGAGCACCATCAGCCCTGAGCACATCGCCAGCGCTGCGGAGGCCCGTGCGTTCATTGCCGACAGGGCCACGCCTGAACCCCTCGACTGCTGTAGACCGGCGTGGACCTCAGGGCTGGTGTGGCCAGACCTGGGCCCTGCATCACGGCGTGCAGGCCAGCGCGGGCGAGCTGCCGGTGTTTCTCGAAGGCGACACCGAACCGGTGCAGCACTGTCTGGAGCGGTTGCTCGCCAGCCTTGAGCAGCTGTCCGGGCTATTCAACCTGCCCTGTCTGCTGCTGCTGCGCTACAACCTGCTTGGCCTGCAGCGCCTGGTGATCCGCGTTGCACCGCAGGACGCATGACAGCCCCGGGGCCACCAGGGATCAGGCCGGAGCCAGCCTGCTGAGCTTCAGCAGCACGCCCAGGGCCTGACCGCTCTCACCGAGAGGGAGAAGATCGAGCTGGGCATGGTCATCGGCCTGATTGGAGCTGGCCATCAGCACGGGCTGCCGCTCCACGGGCCGATGACTGAGGATCACGTCCTGAACCAGCTGCCGCAGAGAACGGTGCGTGGTGCGGTCATCCTGCTGCTGTGCATCCGAGGCCAGCGGCAGCGTCAGTGCCGCTTCCAGGCAGTCGAGAGACTGGCCGCTGAGCTCGCAGATAGGCAGGCCGAAGCAGGCGGCAAAGGCCTCGCTGACACTGACGAACTGAAGGGTGTCATCGAGCAGGGCGATCGACTGGGCCTTATTTGCTTGGATTTCCTGAAAGGCGCCGGCCAGGAGGGCATTACGGCGCTCCAGCAGCCGGACTTCGGTCACATCCATCAGCGTGCCGACCACCTCATGGTCGATTCCGTCATCCATCACGGTGGCCACCTCCTCGAAGGCACGGACGCGGCCATCGGGGAGTTGCAGACGAAAGGTGACGCGCCAGCCCTGTTCTCCGCTTCGCCGCGCTTCCGCCACAGCGGCACGATCCTCAGCCAGGATGGCGTCATCCAAGACGCCAGCATCCGAGCAGAGTTCCTCAACGCTCCAGTCTGTAATCGATTGAATGCGCTTACTGATGTAGAGAATGCGACGCATCTCATGATCGCGTTTCCAGACCACCTGATCGAGCGCATCGGCCAGAGAGGTGAACTCGCGCAGCAACGCTTCGGCGGCCCGACGCAGGGCCATCTGTTCGGACACGTCGGTGAGGATAATGATGGCTCCCAGGCACTGACCGAGGCGATCGCGGTAGGGCATGGCCTGGGCGAGATAGGAGACCTCCTCGCTGGTGGCTTCGATGCTGCGGCGCTCCTCGCCACTCATCACAGCAAGCAGTGCCCCGCGCAGCTCTGGCAGCGGAACCGTAGTGGGCACGCCGATCAGCGGTTGGCCGATGTCGCTATCGACCAGACCGAAGACCCTTACAGCCAGAGGTGAGAAGCGGGTGATCCGCAGCTCTCGATCGACGATCACCATGCCCTGATTCAGGGAACTCTGGATGTTCTCCAGATCGGTGTTGAGCTGTTCCAGTTCATCACTGCGGCTGCGCAGTTGTTGATTCAGCGTACTCAGCTCTTCGTTGGTGGCTTGGAGTTCCTCATTGGAGGCTTCCAGCTCCTCATTGGAGGACTGCAACTCCTCTGAGGAGGCCTGCAACTCCTCGGAGGAGGCCTCGAGTTCTTCATTGGCCTGTTCCAGATCGGCCATCGATCGCCTGAGGGTGTCCTGACTGGACAAAAGCTCGCGTTCCAGCCGTTCGATCTCTCGGGCGAAGGCGGCATCGCGATCGGGATTCGGCAGGTCGCTCCGTAGCGTGGCGGTTTCACCAGGTTGCTCAATGAAGGAGAGCACCGTCAGCACCTGATCACCCACCTGTAGCGGTGCGGCCTGCAGACGCAGGGGCCCATCCCGTCCACTGAGCTGCAGGCTGGCGCTGCTGGCAGAAGCATGGTCAGCGCGTACCAGCAGAAACAGGGCCCTGGCCTCCGACTGAAGTTCTTCGCGCAGAAAGGCTCCTGCCGCCGTCGTGATCCGACCTTCAGGGACACGGCAATAGGCAGACACATCACCAATGACCTCGACAAGATTGTGGTTTTCATCGAGCACCAGGGCTGGCGGCAGCAGGGTGCGCGTGAGGGCTTCGTGCAACTTGATATGTTGCTCGGCAACTGTTTCCCGCAGAGATGTAGCAACAGCTGCCGGGCGCTGCGTCGGCACCGGAGACTGCGTGGACACGGCCAGAGAGAAGCGGCGACGCGACCGGCCATCCAGCGTGCGCTTGAAAATCCGATGCGAGGGATTGACGACACTGAAACCTGAGCGTGCCCCTAAGGATTCTGAGCTCCCGAGGAAAAGCAACCCTCCTGGACGCAGCGAGAATCCGAACAAGGTAATCACACTTTCCTGCATGGGAGAGGTGAAATAGATGAGTGTATTGCGACACGAAATTAAATCGATATCGGGGAACGGAGGGTCACTGGCGATGTTGTGCTTGGCGAACAGCACGCAACCCCGCAGCTCTTTGGAGATCTCGAAGTCATGCTCACGCACAAGCGCGAAGCGTTGCAATAAATCAGGGGGGATGCTCTTGGCTGCCGACAGCGGATACACGGCTCGCCTGCTAATGGCCAGACTCTGCTCGTCAAGATCGGTGGCGAAGATCTTGAGATGCTGCCCCAGATTAACGGGATGCCCCATCACTTCACTGACGATCATTGCGATGGAATACACCTCCTCACCAGTGGCGCAGCCCGGTACCCACACCCGCAGGCGCTCGCCAGACTGTCGCGCAGCGATCAGCGGCTGCAGGTGCCTGCCAAGAGCGGCAAACGCTTCAGGGTTGCGAAAGAATTCCGTGACCGTGACGAGCAGATTGTGTGCCAATGCCTGCCCTTCACTGGCTTCAGCAGCAAGCAAAAGGAGATAATCATCAAGATCCTGCATGCCACGCATGGCCATACGACGCTGTAGCTGACGCCGCAGAGTTGATTCCTTATAGAGTGAGAAATCGATTCCGGTTGCAAGCCTCAATTGGGCTACCGCATCCGCCAACAGCTGCGGCTCCGAGGACTCGCGCTCCGGCCCCGGCTCCACAGTCGTTGTTCCGAACCAGGAGCTCAGGCGTCTGCCGATCGTGGCCGGATCAGCCACCAGATCGGCACCCCCAAGGGCCAGGGCAGACCTTGGCATGCCGTCGAACCGGGCGCTCTCCGGACTCTGCACCATGGTCAGACCGCCGGCAGCGGCCACGGCACGCAGACCGCAGGCACCGTCCGATCCGGTTCCCGACAGAATCACTGCCACGCCACGATCGGAGTACTGGTCGGCGACGGAGGTGAACAGCAGATCGATGGAAGGACTCGGCCCGAAACGAGGCTGCGGCTCTCGAATGGACAGGGTCTGCCCTTCGAGCGTGGCATCCCCGTTAGGGGGAAGCACCATGATCTGACCGGGCTCGAGTGTCATCCCGTCACCGGCCGGGACCACTTTCAGATGGGTGGCGCGACCCAGCAGATCAGCAAGCTGGCTGGGGTGATCAGGGGAAAGATGCTGAGCGATGATATAAGCAACATCTCCCTCCAGGGGGAGGTTCCTGATCAGCTCCTGGATGGCATCCAGCCCTCCAGCCGAAGCCCCGATCGCCACGACATGGTCGAGGTCGGGTTGATTAGCTGCCATAGTGAAGGAGCAGATGCAACGCTGAGCAAAATCAGCCTAGCCGTTATCAAGACGTGATAACCGGCATTCCAAGCGATAGTAACGGAGAATTCAAATTGCCAAGGAGATGCAACCTTATCTTGGAAATGCAGTCTTAGCTTGAATGCGCATCGTCCGCGGAAATGGGGCGTAAACGGTGCTTTAATGAAGCGGTAACGCATCTGAACTGCTCCAGCATACTTTTGTCCGAGAACTCTATGGATATTCATGATGAGCACCTCTCCAAGGCTTTTCGAAAGCCAAGAAGAGTGACGATTACGATCCCATATGCTACCTATCTAGTCCTTGAGCGTCGTAGTTATGAACAGGGAAGATCCCTTTCCAACCTGTCAGCCCACCTGCTTGAGTGCGCTGTCAGCGAGACACCTTCGCCCCAGTCTCTGCAGTCTCTGGGCCCAACCAGAGTCTCGATGGACGGCCATCACTCTCGCTAGTATTGCTCGGCTGAGGTGAGGACCTGTGCTCCATTCATGTGCTGTTCTGTCTGGGAGATCCCGATCCAGGATCTGAGATGACAGCGAAACGGCCTGCTCACTCAACAGATCAAGACAGTCCATTTTCTGGGTATCTCCTGCCACTCAAGGAAGCTGTCCCGAGCAATCTATTTGACGAAGCAGCATTGCCCTCGTTGCACAGCCTGAGTAACGCCAGCGTTGCAACCGCCAGCAGGGCTTTCCATCTAGTGTGCCAGTCAGCCCATCTCATTGTCCTTAGCGGACCGGCGATCACAGACACTCTCAGCAGCAGGCGCTGGCTGTCTCTGATTTATGTAGAAAGCGGCCAACTGGAGCTGCTGCATCCTCAACACCAATGCGTTTGTGCGGCCGGCACCTGGGTTTTGGTGCCTGAATGTTCATTAAAATGGAAGAGCACTGCATTCCGTGTGATCTGCGTCCTCATTCCGCCAGAGGAGATGATCCAAAGCCTTGAGAGCTATCGCGCCGATGCCCAGCAGGCCACATCTTCTGTACTGCCTGAATGGCCGCTTGCATTTCACTCCACCACCAATAATGTTAGTTGGATCGTGCTGGGGATGCTGAAAGATCTTCTCAGCTCGGCAAGCCAGCTGCATGGTTACGATCCAGCCTTGCTCGATCAACTGGCGATCGGCGAGCAAATCCGCAGGTTACTGACTGTGCTGATCGATCTAATGGCAAGCGGCCAGCCTTCGTCCGATTCAACGCAGCAGGAATTCGACTGCGAGATCGACTACTTCGATGCCATTCTTGACTATGTCAAAGCAAATCTAGGCCAGCCATTCAACCTGACCGCTCTGGCCAATCAAAGCCACTATTCACTCCGCACGCTGCAATACGCCTTTCGCAGCAGGCTGGGTTGCACCGCTACCCAGTGGATTCGCCGCCAACGGCTTGATCTGGCCTGGAAAATGCTGCAGGCCGCTGGATCAGGAGACAACGTGACCAGGATCGCCCGGGCCTGCGGCTATCGTTCCTTGAGTCTTTTCAGCATCGAATTTCAGCACCGCTTCCACATCAAGCCCTCGGTGATGCTGCGGAGCACGCGTGAGAGCCAGGGCCTGCATGGACCCACGCAGAACGACGGCGAGTACAACGCCTGAGCAGCTCGCAGGTTGTCGCTGTTGCATCGGCTGCCAGCGTCAGCGTGCGCAACCAGGCACTTCCGGGCTCAGCTACCCAGAAATACCTTCACTGATGCTGCGCTGCACCAGCAGTTCGATGGTGATCTGGGGAAGGGTGATGGTGATACGCCGCGGCTTTCGCAAGAGAGAACTTTGCGCCTTCTGGTCCTCGCCAGACCCAGCAGAGATCGCTGAACGCATCCAAAGGAGATCAACGGAATAGCGCAGGATCATCAGGGCATTGCTCGACACCATGGGCAAGATGCCAACGCTGCCACCTCCAATCTTCCGCACTTCTGTGTGGTTGCGTCTTCGTGCGTTGCCGCAGACTGCAAACCCTGAGAACCGTTATGGCGCGGCATCCACAGGCGCTGCGGGTGCCGCTGGTGGCGGAGCAGCCAGGGGTGGTGGTGGTGGAGGGGGGGCTGGCTGCTGGGCTGGCGCCTCCGGCTCCGCAGTGGGCCCCTCGCCAGCAGCGGGATCCGGGGCGGCCTCCTGTTCCGGTGGCTCGCTGGGCTGGGCCTCCGCCTCAAGCTGTTCCAGCTCGCGGCGCAGCTGTCGGGCTGGAGCGGCCGAGTAGCTGCGCGGCGCGATCCCATCAAGTTCGGCCCTGGCGATGGCCAGCTGGCCGGCACGCTCGTCTCCGCTGCCCTGCCGTGCAGCAGCCAGGGCTTTGCCGGCCGTCTCCAGCCGCAGGGCGTCCTTGCGTTCCTCTGCCAGCACCGCCCGGGCGTCCCGTGCCGCCTGATCCAGCCGCTGCCGTTGCTGCTCCTGCTCCGGCGTCAGCCTGGCGGCGGTGAGTTTGAGCAACTGCTGCTCCAGCTCCTCCAATGCCCGTTCGTAGGCGCGCAGAGTGTCGGCCTGGCCCAGGTCGTCGGTGGCCTGCTCCGCTGCATCCAGGGCCTCAACAGCACCGCTTGATTCGCGGGGGCCCGGGCAAAGGCCCACCATGGCGCAGAGATCACTCGAGCGCAGCAT
>JBBASN010000031.1:0-22623 GCA_040399225.1 Prochlorococcaceae cyanobacterium
AGCCAGAGCGGCACCCTTGAGAAGCCCTTTAGTGAAAGTGGGACTCATGGGACTGATGAGTGGTAATTGTGTTGAGTGCCGCCCAGGATGGGCAAAGCTGTCTTACCATAGCACCAAGTCTGCAGAAGTTGGTCTTTCGCCCACAGGGTCCAGCATCTGTTGGCAGACCCACACAGCAGGGCGGAACCGTTCGGCGCTGGATCCCGGGGGCGCCCCACGGCAGACTGGTGGCCATCGGGGGCTGTAGCTCAGCCGGATAGAGCGACGGTTTCCTAAACCGTAGGTCGTGGGTTCGAGTCCCGCCAGCCCCGTTCTTCAAAACCCCAGTCATCCCAAGGATTTTCAGGGAAGGCAAGTCCCGGAATCGGCCTCTCTCCACCCCTTCCCGTCAGGCAAGAAGCCAGGCAAAACGGCACGGATCGACCATGATCAGGCGAGTGGTTCGGCAAATCCGGTGCGCCCCTCCTCGACCCCTGGATCTACCGCCAGAACCCTGCTCTGGAGCTGAGCCAGGGCATGGGGTTCACCCTCGATGGGGTGGGTGCCCGGCGCCACCGGCTCGGGGTCGAGACCTTTGCTTGGACCCCCTGGCTCCCGAAGGGTCGTTGGCGGCCCGCCCCGCAACCGGAATCCTCACAAGAGCTGCAGGCGATCCGCCGCACACGCGAGTGGTGTGGATAGAAGCGGAGTCGGGGCCCGTCGCCGCGCCTTCCAGGCTGCAGCTACCGAGGCCAGGGCACGCGCCAGCCCCTGGCTTTGCCGGCCTTCCATACCGAGCAAAGTCACCGGGACGTCGGCGCACTGATGGGCCAGGTCTTCCGCCGTGCCGGTCCGGGCGAGTCACGACCCGAAGATCTCGCCCTCGCTGGCGGCCAGATGGGCTTGGCCACATCTCTTGTGGTCGCAGCTCCTTCCAGCTGGGACGAGGTGATCGCCTCCTCCATCAGCGAGCTCAGCAGGTGGCGATCACGGGTGGAGTAGTACGGGTGACTGGGAGAACCTGAAAGCACTGCCACCACGGCTCATGGCTCAGCCCCTCCGGTGGGGGCAATGACGCAGCTCATCTCGGTGCAGGTCATCATCCCCGCCTTCCGTCGTCGAGGCCAGGCGGGAGAGCAACGGCAGAGCCTCCTGCAAGCCGAGTGGGCAAGGGCTCGGCGCCTGATCCACTGCAGCGCGATGGCCCAGGCCGAGGAACTCCTCAGTTCGTTCGCGCAAAGGCAAGCAGAGCGCCGATGTCACCGCGGTCGGCCTGCTGGAGAGCGGCGATGTACTGCTGGCGCAGGGCTGAGGCATCGACGAGGGAGCTGCTCCCTCCCCAGGAGAAGCGTTGCTCCCCCAGTTGCTCGATCAAGACGTCAGCGATCAGGCGCGCGTGGCGGCCGTTGCCATTGGGGAAGGGGTGAATGGACACCAGCCGGTGATGGAAGCGGATGGCGATCTGGTCCACCGGATCCACCTGGTTCTCCACCTGGAAGGCGATGTCGGCCAGCAGGGCCGGCACCTGCATGCGGATCTGCCTCCAGTCGGCTCCGATGCTCTTGTCGCTGCTGCGGTACTGGCCGGCCCAACGCCAACTCTGGCCGAACATCTCGCGATGCAGACGCCTCAGCCAGCTCTCCTCCAGCGGCCGGGGCCGCCGCTGGCGGGACAGCCAGAGCAGGGCCGCCTCGATGTTCTGCTGCTCCCATTCGTTGAGCTGGCTGCGGTTCACCAGATGGGTGGGAAGCAGCCCCTGCAGCTCATCGCCATCAAGGGGAGTCGCCCCGTCTGGTAGTCCCTTGTTCAATCCCACAGCCGGGTGCCGCTGGTGCGCAGGATCTCCTCGGCCATGGCTTCCAGCCTCTGCTCTGCGGCTGCAGCGGGTGCCGCAACGGTCTGGGCCTCAAGTGCCATCGTTCGGCCGGCGCGTTGCTGCCACTGGTGCGCAAGCCGCAGGGCCTGCTGCCTTCTCATCTCACGCAAAGGGCGCTTGGGCACGAGGGTGTACTGCAGCTCGCAGTCGAGGGCCTCAGCAGCCCGGCGCAGCGTGCCGAGGGTGATGGCGTCGGCCGCCTCGGCCTGCTCCAACTTGCGCACACCGGATCCTGTGATCTTCAGTCGGACAGCCAGCACGGCAGAGGTCATGCCCAGGGCCTCGCGGATGGCCCGCAGCCAGCCCGCTGGAGGGCGCTGCGGCAGGGGATGGCTGGCGGCATTTCGCAGCAGGGCATCCATCTGGGCGAGGTGCAACTCCTTGGTATTCATGGCTAAAGAGGAGCAGCCGGTTTCATTGCTGCGGGGCAAATGCAACCTATCACTCCTGGAAGCATCCCGCCAGCGGGAGTTTTTGGTTGCTTCTGCTTGGGCGCCTGTCCTCGCCAGGGAGCTCCACCAGCAGCGCGTCCCGCGGGCTGTTGGTCCTGAGAAGGGATGGCAACTGGTTGATCGTTGGTCTGATGGTTGAGCGGACGGCCGTGAGTCCGCCCGCTTGTTGAGAGTGGTTCGGCGCCTTCGCTGAGGATGGCCAGATCGGCGTCGTAAGCGAAGAGGTGATTGCGCTTTCTGCGGCTGTCGCCGTGCTCTCCAAGCTTTCCAGGACGAAATCAATCCAGGCCTCCCAGTTGCCGTTGAGGCCCCCGCATCGATCAGCATTAACATGCAAGGCTCATTGGGGCCTAACCGGTAGTCAGCACTACCGGTGGTGCCTTTGGTTTTTTGGTTGCCACGGCTAGCGTGGAGCAACCGCATTCTTCGGCATGACCCAGCTGCACGACCTGCGTCTGCGCCTGCTGGTGCAGCAGGAGACCCAGCGGATCCTCGACAGCCAGCCCGACGAGCTGGAGCTCTCCCTGGTGCAGGCCCGCTGCCTCTGCTGGCTCGCCCTGCTGGCCGAGGCCCACGAGGAGCAGGCCAGCGATGCCGAACGGCGGGGCGACACCGAACAGGCCATGGGCTGGTTCGCCGACTCGATGCGCCTGCGCGACGTGATCCAGGTGGTGAGCTCGATCGAGATTCCGATTCCGGACGCCGAGGAGCTCAGCGCCTGAGCCGCCGCTGCGGTGCCATGATGGGATTTGTGAAGTGAAGGGAGTGTGGTGCCCGAAGAGCCCTGCCAGTGCCCTGATTGCCAGCGCTTCTATCGGGAACACGACCGATTGATTCGCGAAAATCCCACCCTCCGTCAGCAGCAGGAGCTGAACTGGGCTGCCCTGCAATCGTTCCGCACCCTCGCCGGTCGGGTGATGGAGGAGCTCCAGAAACAGGAGGAGCTGCACAAGCAGGGGGATCCGCCTGAGGTCGCTCCCGGGCTTGCGGCTGCCGGGTCAGGCTCCGCTCCCGAAGCCTCCGACGAAGGTCCTGCGGAAGCTGATGGCCTGCAGCAGGCCATGGCCGACCTGGAGAACATCAACGCCCATCTGTTCTCGATCGAGGCGTTGATGGAGCGGATCTTCGACGTGCGCGTGCCGGAACCGGTGGAGCAGATGTTCCGAGAGGTGGCGGGTGAGGTGGCCCCCGATCCGCTCAATGCGGACCGGTTGCGGCTCAACCGCCTCCTGCACCAGACCCCCGACCTGCCTGGCTAGTCCAGTTCGCAGGTGATCGTCACCGGATAGGGCTCCGCTTTCCAGATCCGCTCGGCGTACTCGCGGATCGAGCGGTCAGAGGAGAAGAAGCCGGTGCGGGCCGCATTCAGCAGCGACATCCGGTTCCAGCGCTGGCGGTCCCCCCAGGCCTGATCCACCTCGGCCTGGGCCCGCAGGTAGTCGTCGAAGTCGGCCAGCACGAAGAACGGATCGCGGCCGGTGAGGTTCTGGAGCAGGGGGCGGAACAGCTCGCTGTCGCCATTGCTGAAGTGGCCCTGCTCGATCAGGCGCAGCACGTCGGCCAGTTCCGGCATCGCGCCGATCAGCTCCCAGGGCCGGTAGCCCTGCCGTTGCAGGGCGCTGATCTCCTCGGCAGTCTTGCCGAACAGGAAGAAGTTCTCCGCCCCCACCTGCTCGCGGATCTCCACGTTGGCGCCATCCAGGGTGCCCACCGTGAGTGCCCCATTCATGGCGAACTTCATGTTGCCGGTGCCGGAGGCCTCCTTGCCGGCGGTGGAGATCTGCTCGGAGAGGTCGGAGGCGGGGTACACCCGCTCGCCCAGCTTCACGTTGTAGTCGGCCAGGAAGATCACCCGCAGCCGCCCGTCCATGTCCGGATCGGCGTTGATCGTGTCGGCGATGCCGTTGATGAAGCGGATGATCAGTTTGGCCATGTAGTAGCCCGGCGCCGCCTTGCCACCGAAGATCACCGTGCGCGGGGCCATGCCCTCGCCCTGGCCGTTCTTGATGCGCAGGTACTGGGCCACCACCTGCAGGGCGTTGAGGTGCTGGCGCTTGTACTCGTGGATGCGCTTCACCTGCACGTCGAACAGGGAGGCCGGATCCACCAGCACGCCGGTGTGGCGATGGATGTACTGGCTGAGCTGGTTCTTCACCGCCAGCTTGGTGTCGCCCCAGCGCTCCAGGAAGGCGCTGTCGTCGACGAAGCGCTCCAGCTGGCGCAGCTGGTCGAGGTCCTTCAGCCAGCCTTCGCCCAGCACTTCGTTGAGCAGATTCGCCAGGCGTGGGTTGGAGAGGGCCATCCAGCGGCGGGGGGTGACGCCGTTGGTCACGTTGGTGAACTTCTCCGGCCAGAGGGCGGCGAAGTCCGGGAACAGCTCGCTCTTCACCAGGTCGCTGTGCAGGGCCGCCACGCCGTTCACGTGGTGGGAGGCGATCGTGGCCAGGTGGGCCATGCGCACCGCCTTGGCGCCGTCCTCATCGATGATCGACACCCGGCGCAGCACCTCCTCGTTGCCGGGGTACTTGATGCGCACCTGTTGCAGGAAGCGGCGGTTGATCTCGTAGATCAGCTCCAGGTGGCGGGGCAGCAGGGAGCCGAACAGGTCGAGACCCCACTTCTCCAGGGCCTCGGGCAGCAGGGTGTGGTTGGTGTAGGAGAGAGCGCGGGTGGTGATCTCCCAGGCCCGCTCCCAGGTGAGGTGGCGGTCGTCGATCAGCAGCCGCATCAGCTCGGCCACGGCGATCGCCGGGTGGGTGTCGTTGAGCTGAACGGCCCAGTGGTCGGGGAACTCCTCGATCGGGATGGCGCGGGCCTCCAGGCTGCGCAGCATGTCCTGCAGGGAGCAGCTCACGAAGAAGTGCTGCTGCTTGAGCCGCAGGCGCCGGCCCTCGTCGGTGCCGTCGTTGGGATAGAGCACCTTGGAGAGGGTCTCGCTGCCCACCTTCTCCTCCACGGCGCCGTAGTAGTCGCCGATGTTGAAGGCGTAGAAGTCGAAGGTCTCGGTGGCGTCGGCGCGCCAGAGGCGCAGGCGGTCGCAGGTGTTCACCCGATAGCCCAGCACCGGCACGTCGTGGGGGATGCCGATGGCGTGCTCCTCCGGAATCCAGCGCACCCGGTAGTGGCCGTGCTCATCGCGGTAGCTCTCGGTGCGGCCGCCGAAGCCCACGAAGCAGGCCTGGTCCGGATGGGGCAGCTCCCAGGGCCAGCCGCTCTTGAGCCACTTGTCGGTGATCTCCACCTGCCAGCCGTCGCGGATCAGCTGGTCGAAGATGCCGAACTCGTAGCGGATGCCGTAGCCGGTGGCCGGAATCTCCAGCGAGGCCAGCGATTCCAGGAAACAGGCCGCCAGCCTGCCCAGGCCGCCGTTGCCCAGGCCCGGCTCTTCCTCCACGTCGAGGATGTCGTTGATGTCCTCGATGCCGAAGCGGCGCAGGGCTTCACTGGCGGCCTCCTCGATGCCCAGCATCAGCAGGTTGTTGCCCAACTGGGGTCCGATCAGGAATTCGGCCGAGAGGTAGGCAACCACCCGGGTGGGGGCCTTGCTCAGGGCTTCGATCCCGGCCAGATAGCGGGTCATCAGCCGGTCGCGCACCGCGTAGCTGAGCGCCATGTAGAGGTCGTGGCGGCTGGCGGTGGGGGCCAGCTTGCCGAGCGTGAAGAACAGGTGCTCGGTCATGCCGTCGAACACGTCGTCGGCGGTGAGGCCGCTGCGGTCCGGGTCGGCGTAACAGCCGGGGGTGGGCAGGCGCAGGTCGCTCGGTTGGCTCTTGCTCATCAGTGTTCCGTAGGGGTCCAGCGCCAGTTGGTGATCTCGGGGGAATCCATGCCATGGAGGTGGGCATGGCTGCGGTGCTGGAGGATGGCCTCCTTCATCCGCTCCTTGATGTGGGCCGCCCGGGACCCTAGCCCCGGCACCCGGTCGATCACATCGATCACCAGGTTGAAGCGGTCGATCTGGTTGTTCATCGCCAGCTCCAGGGGAGTGTTGATGTTGCCCTTCTCCTTGTAACCACGCACGTGGAAGTTGCTGTGGTTCGTGCGCCGGTAGGTGAGCCGGTGGATCAGCCAGGGGTAGCCGTGGAAATTGAAGATCACCGGCCGGTCGGTTGTGAACAGGCCGTCGAAGTCGCGGTCGCTGAGGCCATGGGGGTGCTCGCTGGGCGAGGTGAGGGCGAACAGCTTCACCACGTTGAGCACGCGGATCTTCAGGTGGGGGATCTCCCGGCGCAGGATCTCCACCGCCGCCAGGGTCTCCTTGGTGGGGATGTCGCCGGCGCAGGCCATCACCACGTCCGGCTCATCGGGTTCGGTGCCGCTGTCATCGTTGCTGGCCCAGCTCCACAGGCCGATGCCCTTGGCCACGTGGGCGTGGGCCTGTTCCAGGGTGAGGTACTGCAGGTGGCTCTGCTTGTCACTCACGATGATGTTGCACACGTTGTTCTCCACCAGGGCCTCCTCGGCCACCGCCAGCAGGGAGTTGGCGTCGGCGGGCAGATACACCCGCACCACCTCGCCGCTCTTGTTGCCGGCCAGGTCGATGAAGCCGGGATCCTGGTGGGTGAAACCGTTGTGGTCCTGGCGCCACACGGTGCTGGAAATGAGGCAGGTCCAGGGGCCGATCGGCGCGCGCCAGGGGGCGTGGTGAATGCAGGATTCCAGCCACTTGGCGTGCTGGTTGAACATCGAGGCGATCACATGGGCGAAGGCCTCGTAGGTGTGGAAGAAGCCGTAGCGGCCGGTGAGCAGATAGCCCTCCATCATTCCCACCAGGGTGTGCTCGGAGAGCATCTCCACCACCCGGCCGCTGCGGGAGAGCTCGCTGCCGTTCATGTCCTCCGGCAGGAACTCCTCCATCCACACCTTCTTGCTCACCTCGTAGATGGCCTGCAGTCGGTTGGAGGCGGTTTCATCCGGGCCGAACACCCGCAGGGAGTCCGGGTTGTGGGCGATCGCATCGCGCAGCAGCTCACCGAGTGGGTAGGTGTTCTCGGCTTCGCTCTGACCAGGTATGGCCACGGGCACGGCGTAGGCCTCCACCGGCGGCAGGTGCAGCTTGCGGCGCAGCAGGCCGCCGTTGGCGTGGGGGTTGGAGCCCATGCGCCGGGTGCCCTCGGGCGAGAGGGCACGCAGATGGGGCTGCAAAGCGCCCTGCTCATCGAACAGCTCCCAGGGGCGGTAGCTCTTCAGCCAGGCCTCCAGCTGCTGTAACTGGGCCGTGTCCTGGCGTGGTTTGGCCAGGGGCACCTGGTGGGCGCGCCAGAAGTTCTCCACCTTCTTGTCGCCCACGGCCGCCGGGCCGGTCCAGCCCTTGGGCGAGCGCAGCACGATCATCGGCCAGGCCGGCCGGGTGGCGTTGTTGGGGTCGCCACTCACCCGGGCCTCGGAGCGGATCGCCAGGATGCGGCCGATCGCCGTGTCCATCGCCTCGGCCATGGCGGCGTGCATCGCCATCGGCTCGCTGCCCTCCACGAACAGCGGCTCCCAGCCGTAGCCGCGCATCAGGTTGGCCAGCTCGTCGCGGGGGATGCGGGCCAGCAGGGTGGGGTTGGCGATCTTGTAGCCGTTGAGGTGCAGCACCGGCAGCACGGCGCCGTCGCTGCAGGGATTGAGGAATTTGTTGATGTGCCAGCTGGTGGCGAGCGGGCCGGTTTCGGCCTCACCGTCGCCCACGCAGGCCAGGGCGATCAGGTCGGGGTTGTCGAACACCGCACCGCAGGCGTGGGAGAGCACGTAGCCGAGTTCGCCGCCCTCGTGGATCGAGCCGGGGGTTTCCGGGGTGCAGTGGCTGCCGATGTGCCCCGGGAAAGAAAACTGCTTCATGAACCGCCGCATGCCCTCGGCGTCCTGCGACTTGTCCGGGTAGATCTCGCTATAGGACCCATCCAGATAGGTGGGGGCCAGCACCCCCGGGGCGCCGTGGCCCGGCCCGGACAGGTAGATCATGTCCAGGTTGTGGCGCCGGATCAGCCGGTTGGCATGGGTCCAGATGAAGGCCTGGCCCGGGCTTGATCCCCAGTGGCCCAGCAGCCGGTTCTTGATGTGCTCCGGTTGGAGGGGCTCGCTCAGCAGGGGGTTGTCCTGCAGGTAGATCATGCCCACCGCCAGGTAGTTGGCCGCGCGCCACCAGGCGTCCAGCTGCTCCAGTTCAGCGCTGGATGGCGGAAGGGCGCTCTGGACGTCCGGGGCGTGGGAGCTGCCGGTGGACTGCACGGGATCGCCTGGTTCGGGATGTGCAAAACGTAGCGATGGCTGCCATGCCGAACGTCAAGATCCGGTTAGGCATCAGCAACCGAACACCGGCTCTGGTCCCCTCAGCAGTGGCCTTAGGGTCGGCCTCACCCGTGAGCGTCTATGTCCTGGCCGGCTCTGCTGCTTGAGGTGGGCAACCACCAGCTGGAAGTGGCCGAAACCCTCATCTCCGTGGGGGAATTCGTGGTGATCTTCCTCGCCGCTCGGGCCTTGGCCGAACTGATGGTGCGGATCCAGCTGCCCACCATCCTCGGCGAGCTGGTGGCCGGCGTGCTGATCGGCGTATCCGGCCTGCACCTGATCGTGCCCCCCGACACCCAGGCCCAGCTCAGCGGCGCCGTGCTGGGCCTGGTGGGTTCCCTGGCCGACATCACCCCGGAGGCGGTGCAGGATCTCTACGCCGAGACATTTCCCAATCTCCAGGCCGTCTCCCAGATCGGTCTGTTCGCCCTGCTCTTCCTCACCGGCCTGGAGAGCGAGCTCGATGAGCTGGTGGCCGTGGGGGTGCAGGCCACCACGGTGGCGGTGACCGGGGTGGTGCTGCCCTTCGCCCTGGGCACGGCCGGCCTCTACTACCTCTTCCATGTGCCCCTGATTCCGGCGGTGTTCGCCGGGGCGGCCATGACCGCCACCTCGATTGGCATCACCGCCAGTGTGTTCGGCGAGCTGAAGTTCCTGAAAACGCGCGAGGGCCAGACCGTGATCGGCGCCGCCGTGCTTGACGACATCCTTGGCATCGTGATCCTGGCGGTGGTGGTGAGCGTCGCCGGTGGCGGCGGCTTCGCCGTGGGGCCGATCCTCAAGCTGGTGGTGGCGGCCGGGGTGTTCGTGGCTGCCGCCCTGTTCCTCAGCCGCACGGCGGCCCCCGCCTTCGACTGGGTGCTGGATCAGCTCAAGGCCCCGGGCGAGGCGGCCGTGGCCTCCTTTCTGGTGCTCACGCTCTGCTGCTTCGCCGCCCAGGCCATCGGCCTGGAGGCCGCCCTGGGGGCTTTCGCCGCCGGCCTGATCCTCAGCGGCTCCAGGCACACCCACGCCATCGATGCCGCCGTGAAGCCACTGGTGGCGCTGTTCGCCACCATCTTCTTCGTGCTGATCGGCACCGGCATGGACCTGGCGGTGCTCAACCCCTTCAACCCCGAGAACCGCGAGGGCCTGATCGTCGCTGCCTTCCTGCTCACGGTGGCGATCGCCGGCAAGATCGCCGCCGGCTGGAGCTACGTGAGCAAGGAGAAGACCAACCGGCTGGTGGTGGGCCTGGGGATGATGCCCCGCGGCGAGGTGGGTCTGATCTTTCTCGGCCTCGGCACCCAGGCCGGCCTGCTCACTAAGCCCCTGGAAGCCGCCATTCTGTTGATGGTGATCGGCACCACCTTCCTGGCGCCGATCCTGCTGCGCCTGGTGTTGCGCGGCAACAGCGGAGGCCCCGACCTTGATCCCCTCGCCGAAGTCCCCACCTGACCAGAGCTTCTGGCGCCGCTGGGGCCTGAGCTGGGGGGGCTGGCTGGACAACCGCCGCGGCGAGTGGTGGCTGCTGGCCCAGGTGGCCCTGATCCTGGCCCACGCCCTCCCCCCCTGGCCGGACCCCGGCAGCTGGGGCTATGCCTGGCCCCTGCCGGTGGCCCTCGGTGGCGCCGTGCTGCTGCTGGTGGGGCTGGTGCTGGCGGTGCAGGCCTTCCTGGGCCTCGGCTCCAGCCTCACGCCCCTGCCGGAGCCGATGGTCGGGGCGGCGCTGGTCACCACCGGTGCCTACTCCCGCTGCCGCCACCCCCTGTATCAGGCCGTGCTGCTCTGCTCCCTCGGCGTGACCCTGGCCCTGGGCAGTCTTCTGCATCTGGCCCTGCTGCTGGGCCTCTGCGCCGTGCTGGGGGGCAAGGCCCGCCGCGAGGAGCGTGCCCTGGCCGCCGCCCATCCGGACTACGCCGCCTACCGGGCCGCCACGCCGGCGATCATTCCCCGTCTCCCCTGGCTCGACTGGCGAGCGCTGTGAACAGGCCCCAGCCGGCGGCGATCAGCCCCAGGCTGCCGGCCCAGCCGGGGCCGAGGGCCCAGCCCAGGGCCAGGCAGGTGAGGGTGCCGACCGCCAGGGCCAGGGCCAGGCTGGCCAGCACCAGCAGCAGTTGCTGCAGCGCTGGTTCCAAACCGCTGGCCTCCAGCCTCTCCTCCAGGCGGCCGAGCGGCAGGCTGAGGGGCAGATAGAGGGCCAGGGCCCAGAGGGCGATGCCCGGCAGCAGGGCAGACCAGTCGGGGCCGACGAGGGGCAAGGGGCCATGGCGATTCTCCCTAGCATCGGCCCCCACGCCGCCAGGCCTTGCTCACCCCCTCCGCCACGGTTCAGCCCTGGACCCACCTCGGTCACCCGGTGCATGCCCTGCGGGCCGGCCCGGAGCGGCCCGAGGGGCCGGCCGTGCTGCTGGTGCATGGTTTCGGGGCCAGCACCGACCACTGGCGCTACAACATTCCTGTGCTGGCCGAGCGCCACGAGGTGCACGCCCTCGACCTGCTCGGTTTCGGCCGCAGCGCCAAGCCCGCCGGCCTGAATTACGGCGGCGGCCTCTGGCGCGACCAGCTGGCCGCCTATGTGGAGGAGCGGATCGGCCGGCCCACGGTGCTGGTGGGCAATTCCCTCGGCGGCTTCGCCGCCCTGGCGGCCGGTGCCGCCCTGGGGGAGGGGGCGGCTGGGGTGGTGCTGCTCAATGCGGCCGGCCCGTTCAGCGATGAACAGGCCCCGCCCAGGGGCTGGGCGGCCATCGCCCGCCAGACGATCGGCGGCGCGCTGCTCCGGAGCCCGGTGCTGCAGCGGCTGCTGTTCGAGAACATGCGCCGGCCGGCCACGGTCCGCCGCACCCTCAACCAGGTGTATCTGGACCGCACCAACGTGGACGACGACCTGGTGGAGGCGATCCTGCGCCCCTCGCGCGATCCAGGGGCCTTCGGGGTGTTCCGCACCGTGTTCGACATCCCCCGCGGCCAGCCCCTCGACGAGCTGTTCGCCGAGCTGGTTTGCCCGCTGCTGCTGCTCTGGGGCATCCGCGACCCCTGGATCAATGCAGTTGGCCGCCGGGCCGCCTTCCAGCGCCACGCTCCGGCGGCCACCAGCGAGGTGGTGCTGGAGGCCGGCCACTGCCCCCACGATGAGGTGCCCGACCAGGTGAACGGGGCCCTGCTGGAGTGGCTGGCTGGCCTGCCTGTGGGGCAGGCGGGGGACAACGGCCCTACGCCCGAGGCTGCACCCCCGGCAGGCGCCCCCGCGCCAGCTGCTGCTTCGGGTCGAACTGGCGCTTGATCGCCTCGATCAGCGGCTTTGAGGGGGCATCCAGCCAGGCTGGAATCCGGCTCCCGGGCGGCTGGCGCAGCACGCTGAGGTAGCCGCCCAGGTCGCCGCAGCGGCGGCGCAGCTGGTCCACTTGATGGCTCGCCAGTTGGGAGGGCTCGGCCCAGGCCATGCCCAGGCCGCTGCCGGCGGCGAAACACCAGTTGGTCGCCGCCAGCTCAGGGGCGTGCAGCAACCCGGGCAGCTCCGCCGCCCGCACCCCCAGGCGCAGCAGCCAGGCCGGGGCTGCCGGCTGGGCCGCGGAGCTGCCGTCGCCCAGGCCCGCCCCCAGCCGCCGGCTCAGGCCGGCGGCGTCCAGGCACTCCAGCGCCAGGGCCGGCGCCCGCTCGCGGATGCAGGCGATCTGCTCGTCGAGGGTCTGGGCGCTGATGCTGGCCAGGCTGATCAGCAGGCCGCTGCTGGGGCCGGCCGGGTTGTCGAGGCCGGCCCCAGCGGACGGAGCGGTGTGCTGCCAGTCGATCCGCTCGGGGCTCAGGCTGGAATCGAGCAGCCAGCGGGCCATGGCTGCGAGCTCGTCGGCCGGGCCCTGCAGCCACAGCCCCCGGCGCTCGGGCGGAATGGGCAGGGTGCGCAGGGTGAGTTCGCTGATCAGGGCCAGGGAGCCCCAGCTGCCGGCGAGCAGGCGCATCAGGTCGTAGCCGGCCACGTTCTTCACCACCTGGCCGCCGGCCCGGGCGGCGGTGCCGTCGGCCCGCATCAGGCCGATGCCGATCAGCTGGTCGCGCACGCCCAGGTAGCGCTGGCGGGCGCCGCCGGCCAGGCCGCGGGCCACCAGACCGCCCACGCTGCCGCTGGCGCTGCCGTCCGGGCCGCTGCCCCAGGGCCAGTCGAGGGCCAGCCACTGCCGGTGGTGGGCCAGCTCCTGCTGCAGCGCCACCAGTGGTGTGCCCGCCTGCACCGTCACGGTGAAATCCTCCGGGCTGAAGCTGAGGATCCGGTTCAGCCGCGCCGTGCTCAGCACCAGCGGCTCGCTCTGCCCCGGACCCGCCTGCACCGCCGGGCCCCAGGCCAGCCGGCTGCCGCTGCCTGCCGGCAACCAGGGGGTGGCCTGCCGGTGCAGGTCCCGCACCAGCTCCTGCAGCTCGCTGGGCTCAGGACAGATCACGGCACGATGGTGCCATGGCCGCCCCCCTCAAAGTCGTCGTGTTCGACGACGACCCCACCGGATCCCAAACCCTGCATGGCTGTCCGCTGCTGTTGCGCTGGGATCGGGCCACCCTGCGGCGGGGGCTGGAGCATCCCTCCCCCTTCCTGTTCCTGCTGGCCAATAGCCGCGCCCTGGATCCGCTGGAGGCAGCGGAGCGGCTGTGCGCCATCTGCCGGGAGCTGCGGCCGGCCCTCGCTGAGGCTCAGGCCGCCGGCCGGCTGGGGCAGTTGCTGCTGGTGAGCCGGGGCGACTCCACCCTGCGGGGCCACTTCCCCCTGGAGGTGGACGTGCTGGCCGAGGAGCTGGGCCCCTTCGATGCCACCCTGCTGGCTCCCGCCTTTCTGCCGGGTGGCCGCACCACCCGCGACGGGATGCACCTGCTCCAGGGCGAACCGGTGCACACCACCCCCTTTGCCCGTGACCGGCTATTCGGCTACCGCACCAGCCATCTGCCCGGCTGGGTGGCCGAGAAGAGCGGCGGTCGCATCCCGGCGGCGGCCGTGCAGCGGCTCAGCCTGGCGGAGCTGGATCGGGCGGCGGAAGCCTTGCAGAGGGCAAAGAGGGGGGAGTTGGCGGCCGGCGGCTTCCAGGAGCTCTGCGGGCGCCTGGCCGGTTTCGAGGGCAATCCATGCGTGGCGGTGGATGGGGAGCGGCCGCAGCAACTGGCGGCCCTGGGTGCCGCGGTGCGGGAGCTCACGGCGCCAGCCGCTGCCGAGCGCTGGGGCCGGCCGCGGCGGTTCCTGTTCCAGTGCGCCGCCAGCCTGCTCAACGGCCTGGTGGAGCTGGGCGAGCAGCCGCTGGATCCGGTTGGTCTTGCGGCCCTGCGCCGCCGCGATGGAGCCGGCCAGCCCCTGCCCGGGCTAGTGCTGGTGGGCTCCCATGTGCCCCTGGCCGATGCCCAGCTGGAGCGGTTGCTGGCGGAGCAGGGCTGCAGCGGCCTGGAGCTGCCGGTGGCCAAGCTGGCGCGGGTGCTGGAGGGGCCGGCGCCCCAGGAGCTGCTGGCCAGTCTGGAGCGCCAGTGGGGCGACCAGCTGGAGGCGCTGCTGGCGGATGGACGCACGCCGGTGCTCTACACCAGTCGGGGGGAGCTGCCCTGCCGCCACGCCGCCGAGCGGCGGCGGCTGGGGCTGGCCCTGGCAGCGCTGATGGCCCGGCTGGCGGCCCGGCTGGCGCCGCGGCTGGGCTACCTGATCAGCAAGGGGGGCATCACCAGCCACACCCTGCTGGCCGAGGGGCTCCAGCTGGCGCTGGTGGAGCTGCAGGGCCAGCTGGAGCCCGGGCTCTCGCTGGTGCTCACCCCGGCGGAGGCCGCCGTGCCCCGGCTGCCGGTGGTCACCTTCCCCGGCAACCTGGGCGAGGCCGACAGCCTGGTGGCCGCCTGGCGGTTACTGGAGGGCCCAGGCGGTGCCGCCGGCTGAGCCCCCGGGCCGGGGCGGGGCACTGGCGGGCATCCGCTGCAGCCAGGTGGCCACGGCCAGCGGCTGGTTCTGGCTGTAGCCCACCGGCAGCCAGAGGTCGCCGGCCTCGGCGTGGAAGTGGATCTCCCAGTGATACAGGCCGGTATAGGCGCGCGGGTCGTCCTTGAGCAGGGCGGCGTAGTGGAGCACCGCCCGGCCGTAGCGGTCGCTGTTGTTGTAGCCCCACAGCCCCTTGCGGATGTCCTGGAGGCCGCCACGGCGCACGAGGTAGCGGGCGGCGGCCTGGATCGCGTCGTGGGGGTCGCGGATGTTGCCGGCACCCACGCCGGCCTGGGCCCAGGTGGTGGGCAGGAACTGCATCGGCCCCTGGGCATTGGCCACCGACACCCCGTCGATGCGGCCCATGCCCGACTCCACCAGGTTGATCGCCGCCAGCACCTCCCAGTCGATGCCGGTGGCTGCGGCCGCCTTGCGGTAGTGGGCCAACAGCTCCTCGGCCGGCGCGGGCGGGATGATCCGCCAGGCCGGCAGGCTGGTGGGCCGGCGGTGGTGGCCGTGCATGGCCAGGAATTGCCGCCGGGCCTCCAGGTGGTGATGGGCCACCCCACGCCATGGCTCCGGCAGCTGGGCCTGCACCGCCGCGGCCCGCTCGGGATCGCGGGAGAGCACCCGGTAGATCACCTGCTGCTGGTGGCCGAGGCGGGGCAGCTGCTCGGCGGGGGTGGCCGGATTGCGCAGGTCTGCTTCCACCGCCACCAGCAGGCGGGCCGTGGCGGCCGGATCCTGGGGCACCAGGGGGTAGTGGCGTCGGTCGGCCTGGCGGGGCAGGGCGGGATCTGTTGGCAGCGCAAGCCCGGGGACTGCGGCTGGAGCTGCGACTTGAGCCTCGGTGGCGGCCGTTGCGGAGCTGGCCTGGCTGGATGCCCCCTCGCGGCCGCTGAAGCCGATGCCAAGCACGGCCCCGGCGGCGAGCAGGCCGCTGGCCAGCAGGGCGGCGCCAAGGCGGGGGATGACCATGGATGGAACTGCAGCCGTAGGCCTTCAGACGCTACCGGCTGCGGCTGGGGGCACCAGTCGCCTGGCCAGCAGGCTGAGGGGCCAGGCCAGGGCCACCAGGGCCAGGGCGGCGGCGCAGAGCAGGGGTTCGCTGGCGGCCATGCCCGCCAGGAAGGCCAGGGACACCGCGCCCACCAGCAGGGGCGGCAACGGGTAGGCCCAGCAGAGGAAGGGGCGCGGCAGCTGCGGTTCCCGCACCCGCAGCACCACCAGGCAGGTGACGCCGGCCAGGGGCAGGGCCACGTAGAGCACGGCGCCGAGGCTGAGCAGGCGCTCGAAGGAGCCAGCCAGCACGAGCAGGGCGCTGGCGCCGCTGGTGAGCAGCAGGGCGGTCGACGGGGTGCCGCCGGCGTTGACCGAGGTGGTCAACGGGGGCAGCAGGCCTGCGCGGCCCAGGCCAAGCAGGATCCGCGGGGCGGCCATCACCACGGTGTTGATCAGGCCGAGCAGGGCCAGCAGGGCCACGGCGGTGATCACGGCGCCGCCGGCCGGGCCCACCAGGGCCTCGGCCGCCAGGGCCGCCGGCAGCGGCGAGCCCGCCAGCAGTGGCAGGGGCAGTACATGCAGCAGGGCGGCGTTGATCAGTAGGTAGAGGGCCGACACGGCCAGCACGCCGCCGATCAGGGAGCGGGGCAGGTCGCGCTCGGGCTGGCTGAACTCCTCTGCGAAGTACACCGGGCTGGCCCAGCCGTCGTAGGTGGTGATCACCGCCTGCAGGGCTACCACGGCGGCCGCCAGGGCCCCGATCCAGGGGCCGCCCTCCGTGGCTGCCTGCTCGGCCACGCCGGGCTGGCTCAGCGGAGTTGCGGCCGGCAGCAGAAAGCAGCCCGCCACCAGGGCCAGCAGGGCGGCGGCCTTGGCCAGGCTCAGCCATTCCTGGCTGGCGCTGCCGGCCCGCAGGCCGCGCAGCTGAATCAGGGTGAACAGGAGCAGCAGGGCCAGGGCGATCCCCCGCCCCGCCAGTTGCTGCGCCGCCGCTGGTAGCAGTCCGGCCGGCACCAGAGCCTGGCCGTAGTCGCCGGCGGTGGTGGCCACCCAGGCCAGGCCGATGCAGTGGGCCAGCCAGTCGGTCCAGCCCACCAGCAGGCCAGCACCGCGGCCGAAGGCCCGCTCGGCGTACACCGTCCAGCCGCCGGTGCGGGGCAGGGCTGCGGCCAGTTCGGCCGTGCAGATCGCCCCCAGCAGGGCATAGACGCCCCCGGCCAGCCAGGCACCCAGCACCAGAGCTGGTGTGGGGAGCTGAGCAGCCACCACCCCTGGTGTGCGCAGGATGCCGGCGCCGATCGTGCCGCCCACGGCGCCGGCCAGACCGAAGCCAATCCCCAGGATGGAGAGCAGCCGTTGGGGGCTGCTCTCGCTCATCGCACCTGCACGAACAGGTGCATCTGCTGGCTGCCCGGGCCCATGGGCACCTCCCTCACGCTCAGGTAGGGCTGGCCCTTCACCAGTTCGCTGAGTTTGCGGAAGCCGTAGCTGCGGGCGTCGAAGGCGGGATCGTTCTTCTGTAGCAGGCTGCCCACCATGCCCAGGGGCGCCCAGCCGTCGTCCTGGGTGACGGCGCTGATCGCCTCGCACAGGAACGGCTTCAGGGGCGGGGCGCCCTCGTCGTCGGCCTCGGCTGCCGCCCGTCTGCCCTCGCTGCGGCTGCCGGTGCCGATGCGCCGGAGCAGATCGGTGTAGAGAAAGCGGTCGCAGGCGGCCACGAAAGCCTTTGGGGTCTTGCGCTCGCCGAAGCCGATCACCAGCAGCCCCTGCTCGCGGATGCGGGTGGCCAGGCGGGTGAAGTCGCTGTCGGATGACACCAGGCAGAAGCCATCCACCCGGCCGCCGTGGAGCAGGTCCATGGCGTCGATGATCAGGGCCGAATCGGTGGCGTTCTTCCCCGTGGTGTAGCTGAACTGCTGCACCGGCACGATCGCGTGCACGTTGAGCACCTCCTTCCAGCTGCCCAGCTGGGGGGTGGTCCAGTCGCCGTAGGCCCGCTTCACCGTGGCGGTGCCCACCTGGGCCACCTCCGCCAGCAGGTCGCTGATCACCGCCGCCTGGGCGTTGTCGGAGTCGATCAGCACCGCCAGGGTGGGGGCGTCGCGGCTCATGGGCCGCCGCCCCCGGCCCGCCAGCTGCGCTCCAGCAGTTGCAGGGGGTGCAGCACCGGCTGGGGGTGGCCTCCCTCCTCCAGGTGGCGGCGAATCTGCAGGCTGCAGCCGATGTTGGCGCTGGCCACCAGCGCGGCGCCGGTGCCGCCCAGATCGGCCGCCTTGATCCGGCCCAGTTCGGCGGCCTCCTCGGGCTGTACAAGGTTGTAGATGCCGGCGCTGCCGCAGCACACGCCCGCCTCGGTGGCCTCGCGCAGCAGCAGGTGGGGGATGCGGCGCAGCAGGGCCCGCGGCTCGGCGCTGATGCCCTGGCCGTGGAGCATGTGGCAGGCGTCGTGATACGCCACCGCCAGCGGTCGCTCGGCACTGGCCGGGCTGCCGTCGGCATGGGGCAGGGGCGCCAGGCGGGTGAGGAAGGCGTCGCTCAGGCCCAGGCGCTCCAGGAACTGGTGCACGTCGAGCACCCGGGAGGCGAAGGTGCGGCCCCGTTCGGCCCAGCCGGGATCGGCGGCGAGGATGTCGTCGTAGTGCTTGAGGGTGTGGCCGCAACCGGAGGCCGCCACCAGCACCGCATCCAGGGGCTCCTCGCCGGCCGGGCGTCCCGGACCCACCACTGCCGCGAAGCTGTCGATCACCGCCGCCGCCAGCTGGCGCGTCTGGGCCAGTTCCCCCTGGTGGTGGGTCACGGCGCCGCAGCACCCCTGCTGGGGCGGGATCACCACCTCTACGCCATTGGCGCTCAGCACCGCCACCGCCGCCGCATTCACCTGGGGGTCGAACAGCCGCTGCACGCAGCCCAGCAGCAGGCCCACCCGCGCCCGCCTCTCGCCCACGGCCGGCACCACCAGCGGGAAGGGATCGGCGAAGGCCTCGGGGGCCAGCGGCGGCAGCAGCCGCTCCATCGCCTCGAGCTGGGGCCCGAACAGGCGGGTGAGGCCACTGCGGCGGGCCAGGGCCTGCAGGGGGGTGCCGGCGTAAAGGCGCAGCGGCGTGAGCAGGGCCCGAAGCCGCGCAGGGTAGGGAAGCAGGGCAAACAGCAGGCGGCGGAAGGCCTGCTGGGCGGAGCTGCGCAGTTCCGGGGCGTTGAGCTGGGGGCGCGTCGCCTCGATCAGTTGGTCGTAGCGCACCCCTGACGGACAGGCGGTCACGCAGGCCAAACAGCCCAGGCAACTGTCGAAGTGCTTCGCCACGGTGGCATCGAGGCTCAGTTCACCGTTGGCGATCGCCTTGAGGGTGTAGATGCGCCCGCGGGGTGAATCCATTTCCGTTCCCAGCACCCGGTAGCTGGCGCAGGTGGGCAGGCAGAAGCCGCAGTGCACGCAGGGGTCAGTGGCGCCTGCAGGGGTAGTGGGGCTGGGGGAACCGAAACCGCTCATGGCGGGCAGTCTGGCGCCGCCACACCCAGATCCTTGGATAGGACGCCCAGCCGACGATCACCGGTCCAGAGCCAGCAGCCCGACAGTCGTGCGGAGGCCAGCAGGTGGGCGTCGATCAAGCCGATCCCACGCCCCATCAGCTGCTCCTGCTCGATCAGGAGCAACACCTCCCCATCGCTCGCCACGGTTGCCTTCGGCAGGCCCTGCAGCAGCTGCAGCACCTGCGCGCGATGGCGGAGGTTGCCGCACGCGAGTTCGCCGATCACCCAGGGATGCATCACCACATCATTCTCTTGTAGCGCGGCCTCGAGCTGCGGTAAGCCGGTGCGCAGGTGGTCCACCCACACGGAGGTGTCAACGAGAATCAAGCCGCGCTCCGGCGGCGCGGGATGGGGGCGAGATCCGGTTGGCTGCCGCCCAGGGCGGCCAGCCTGCGCGCGCTTTCCCGCTGCACCAGGGCCTGCAACGCTTCCTTGAGCAGCGCGCTGCGCTCGAGGTCGCCGCACAGCTGTTGGGCCTGGGCCAGTAGCTGCGCGTCCAGGGTCACGGTGGTGCGCATCGATCAGAAGAACCAGGCCTGCATCAGCCTAGTCATCAGTTGATGCGTGTAGACGTGCTGAGTGCGCCCCCAGGCTCCTTCGCCCCCCGAAGTGGCGGATCACCGAGCCGGGGTTGATGCGGTCGAGATCGAGGTGAATGCGATTCACCTGGGGAGTGAGGGCGGTGCAGAGAGAGAGGAATGGCTCCTCTCGCAGTCGTCTGGGTGTGGAACCTGCCTAGTGAGCCGGGGCTGGTGATGCCGAGGGCTCGGAAGACCAGCAGGTTCCACAAGAACTGCAGCCCAGCCAATCCTCGGGATTCAGCCGCTGAAATCCAGCAACGCATCGGCCAGGCCCTCCAGCTGCTCCAGCGGCAGGGCCTGGATACGGCCACTGGCCTTGCCTTGGGCTTCACTTTGCTGTGCGCCACCAATACCGGCGCCAGCAGGATGCCAGGCAGCCCATGGCCCCCGCGGCGCAACAGTGCCCTCGATGGGCTGGAGGCCTGGCTGAAAGAACGGTTTCTGGCCCAGCTCAGCCAAACTGGGGAAGCCAATCCCGAACCGATGCTCCGCCGCCTGATCCTGCATGCCGGCCCCCACAAGACGGGCACCAGCGCGCTTCAGGCGGTGCTGCGGGAGCGCCAGTTTGCGGCGTTTTATTACCCCAGCAGCGGCCAATGGCCGGATGGGGCTCATCACAATCTGGTGTTCAGCCTGATCCCGGAGCTGCGGCGCCCGGATGCCGAGGCGCTGGAGCCCCAGCACCTGCTGGAGCAGCTCCAAGACGAACTGTCTGCGGTGCAACACGACACGCTGCTGATCAGCAGCGAATTCCTGAGCACCGGCTGTGCTGCCCGGGTGGTGGCCTGGCTGGTGGAGCAGGGCATTGCCCAGCCAGACGGGATCAGGGCGTTGCTGGTGGAGCGGGAGCTGCGCAGCAGGGCGGCCTCGCTCTACAACCAGGCGGTGAAGGACCCCTATGTGGGTGAAACCCGCAGCCCGCAGCAGTGGCTGAAGGAGGAAGAGGCCAAGATCAGGATTGAGCCGATGGTTGCTGATCTGCAGACCGTTGGAGCGCTGGTGGAGGTGTTTCCCTATGCGCCGGCCGAGACGCTGGTGCAGCGGATGCTTGTGGCTGCGGGCGCCAGCCAGGAGGAGCTGCCCGATCAGCTGCCGTGGAGGAACATGTCCATGAGTGGGCCGGTGTTGATGGCACTGCTGGAGGTGAACCGCACGGTGAGTGGTCCTGAGGAGAGGATTGCTCGACGGACTGAATTGTTTCAGGCGATTTGTCCGGCGTTTACGCGATCCACTTCAGATTTATTTGACTTGAGGAGGGCTGAGGAGGACCAGGATGTTATAGACGGTTTTGGCGATAAGGCTTAGCGGTGTCATGAGCTCGCTTAACGCTATATGGTTCCCCGTTTGTAGGCTATTTGATGGCCGGGCTGATGATGGCGCTAGCCACACTAATGGGTGGTGCGTAAGCCATTTACCTTACCCTGTGAAACTGTGCGCCTCGCTGATGCATGCGTTTGCCAGGTCATCTTCAAGGGATGGCCTTATAGGGATTTCGCATTGAAGCTCAAAAAGCTTGCCAAGCTGAGTTTTAATTGAATAAAAGTAGTCCGAGAATCTAAGTGATTCGGCGACCTGTAAAATCTCTTCTTCGAGAGTGCTGCACTGTTCAAGACATTTTTCAACAGTTTGTTCTGAAAATGTCGGAAGGCCAAAGCGATCCTTGCTCAATGACAAGACTTGCAA
Source organism: Prochlorococcaceae cyanobacterium (assembly GCA_040399225.1). Lineage (GTDB taxonomy): Bacteria > Cyanobacteriota > Cyanobacteriia > PCC-6307 > Cyanobiaceae > NIES-981. The sequence continues at coordinate 21,289 of JBBASN010000031.1, forward strand.
GGCGTTTCTCCGCAACTTTAATCGCTCTCGTTGGTCTATTTCAAGCTTGGAAATACTGATATTCACTCTTTGGGCCACCTTAAATAGCCGAGGGCTGAGGGAAGGGTTGTCCGGAGCCCTTTGTTCCTTGAGATAGCGACTTTGCTCAGAGTTCGCGCACGTCCGCGAGTGACCCATTAATTCTAAGACTCCAATAAAATCCGACAGGATGTCGTTGTCACGAAGGGCCTGCCTAGAGTATTCGCGAAACTCAAAAGAAGTGGCATTGACTTCTCTCCAAGTGGTATATGCATTGAGTCCGCGATTGCACCTAAACATGGAGGACAAAAGAGAATCGGGGCCTTGGGTGCTGCCGACTCGATAGGCTGTTGATATTGCGGCTAACAAGTGATCTATATGAGGCCTAATATAACATAAGCCGTGGACCTCGTCGTATGCCTCGTGCAGCATGCTAACAATTCTAGATGATTCACTTATTGAGCACTTGGAAATGTGTTCATTGCTAAAAACTGAGAAGCGAGCCGTTGTTTCGAGAAGTGTGCTGGCTTCGGATCTAACGAGTTCATGAATAGCGTTGTGCAATTCAGGAAGCGTGAAGCTCCCTCGGGCTTGTTCAGTCGCCCACCAATACAATCCCTGAAAATTTGAACCCCAAATGCCACTTGATTTTGTGTCGTCAGGTACTTTTAGATTGCTCGAGTTTTCCCTGAGAAATTGTAGGTAAGCTTGGATTGCCGTGCTGCCCGTCTTTTCCGTTCCAATGTGCAGTAATAGTTTTTTCATCCCGTGGGGGAGTCTCTCACGTCATCATAGCTCCTTGCGCTCAAATAAAATCCTCTTTTCTGACATGTAGTCGCCGGAATAATATTCTTGTGATAACTGCTTCTTTGGTTGTGAAATCTCTGGCAAATGTAGGAATAGCTTGTGCATCCGCCTAGTTAAGTGCTCCTTCCAGCTAAAGGCTGCTCAGCAGCTTCTGGAGCGCGTTGCGCTCACTGGATTCACGGGTGTCGTCGCCCTTCTCGGGCTGAGCCACGCTAAAGGCCCGGGCGTACAAGTCGATCAGGGCAACGAATCGATGGTGACCGGCCTCGATCTCGATCGATGAGCCACACAACGTCTTGCCCTCGTATTCCAACTGATCCAGCTCCTCTGCTCCGCCTGGAATCTGGCAGAGTATCGAGGCTTGGATCACCTGTGCGAGCTCTTGCAGATGGGCCTTGTTGAATAGCTACACGGTGGTCCCGTCAGATGGCCAGCGCCTTAACTCCAGGCCATCCGCCTGATTCAGCGCCTGTCAGTGCCGACTTGCAAAGGCTTTCAGATCTTGGGGTC
>JBBASN010000032.1:0-22169 GCA_040399225.1 Prochlorococcaceae cyanobacterium
CCATGGCCTGCTCCAGGCCCCGCTGCACCGCCTCCTCCGCCTCGGCATCGAGGGCGCTGGTGGCCTCATCGAGCAGCAGCAGGGCCGGGTCGCCGAGCACGGCGCGGGCGATCGCCAGCCGCTGCAGCTGGCCGCCGGAGAGGTTGCGGCCCCGCTCCTCCAGCCGGCTCTCGTAGCCATCGGCCAGGGCCTCAATGAAGCCATCGGCATTGGCCAGGCGGGCAGCGGTTCGCAACTCTTCGGCACTGGCCGGCCGGCCGAAGCGGATGGCCTCGGCGATCGTGCCGGAGAACACCGGGCTCTGCTGGGGCACCAGGGCGACCCTGCGGCGCAGCTCGCCGGCGCGCAGATCGGCCAGGTCGTGGCCGTCGAGCAGCACCTGCCCCCGCTGGGGAATGTTGAAACGGAGCAACAGGGAAAACAGGGTGGACTTGCCCGCCCCCGAGGGCCCCACCAGGGCCAGCACCTGGCCCGGCTCCACCGCCAGGTTCAGGTCGTGGAGCACGGTGGTGCGGCCGTCGTAGCCGAAGCTCACCCCCTGCAGCTGCAGCTGGCCCCGCACGGCTCCGAGGGCACGGGCGTCGCTGCGGTCCGGGTCTTCCACCGGTTCGACCTCAATCGCCAGCAGCCGCTGCAGGGATGCCTGGCCCTGCTGGAACTCGTTGAAGTTGGTGGTGAGGTGTGCGATCGGGTCGATCAGCATCAGCAGGGCGGCCACGTAGCTGCTCAGGCCCTGGCCATCGAGCTGGCCGCTCTGGATCCGCCAGGCACCGATCAGCAGCACGGTGAGGATGCCGAGGGCCTCCAGGAAGCCCACCACCGGGTGCTGCAGCGCCAGCAGGCGCAGGGTGCGGTAGCGGGCGCTGCGGTGCTGCTCCACCTCCTGGTTGAAGCGCTGCTGCAACCAGGGCTCGGCGGCGTAGGCCCGCACCAGGGGCAGGCCGGCGATGGCCTCGGCCAACAGGCCCGCCAGCTCGCTCACCTGGCGCTGGCTGCGCTCGGCCGCCGCCATCACCCGGGCGCCGAAACCGCTCACCAGCAGGGCGATCACGGGGGCCAGCAGCAGGGTGGCCAGGGCCAGGGGCCAGTCGAGCCAGAGCATCGTGGCCAACACCGCCAGCAGCTGCAGGGCGCTGGGCAGGGTGTCGTGGATCGTCTTGTAGATCACCTCGCCCACCCGGTCGGCGTCCTCGGTGAGGCGGTAGGTGAGGTCGCCGGCGGAGAGCTTGTCGAGGGCGCTGAAGCGCAGCTGCTGCAGCCGGGCGAACAGCTGCTGGCGCAGACCCTGGCTCACCCGCAGGGCCGGATCCGCCAGCAGGCTGTCCTGGCCGAACTGGGCCAGTTTCTGCACCAGGAACACCAGCAGGGCCAGCAGCACCGTGCGGGCGCTGCTGGCCAGGTCGCCGGCGCCGAGCGCGGGGATCAGGCGGCCGGCCAGCAGGGCCAGCAATGGCCAGCAGGCCACGGTGATCAGCACACAACCCCCGCCCGCCAGCAGCTCGCGCCGGTGCGGGCGCAGCAGCGGCCAGATCCTGACCACGCTGCTGCCCAGGGTTGGCGCGGGCTGGGAGACTGGGGACATGGCCGCACGCTAGGGCTCGTCCCTCCTTGCCCGTCCCATGGCGCGCCTGCCTGTCACCCCCACCCCACCCCCACCTCTTGGCCTGGAAGCTGGATCAGTACCTCAAGTTTCAGGGGCTGGTGGCCACCGGCGGCGAGGCCAAGCTGCGCATCCAGCGCGGCGATGTGCGGGTGAACGGCGCAATCGAGACCCGCCGTGGCCGCCAGCTGGCGGTGGGCGATGCGGTGGGGATCGATGGCCGGGAGTTGCTGGTGGTGCCCCTGCAGCGGCCAGGCCGAGATCCCGGACCGTCGGCGCATTAGCGTTTCCCCATCTTTTATGGGTTCGCAATGGCGCGCAAGGCCGACCGTCAGACTGTGATCGCCGGCAACTGGAAGATGCACATGACCTGCGCCGAGACGCGGGCCTTCGCCGCCACCTTCCGCCCCCTGATCGCCGACCTGCCCGCCGGCCGGCAGGTGGTGATCGCGCCCCCGTTCACCTCCATCCCCACCCTCTGCCGCCATCTGGAGGGTGCGGGCGTGGCGATCGCCGGCCAGAACGTGCACTGGGAAGACCAGGGCGCCTACACCGGCATGATCTCGGCACCGATGCTGCTGGAGCACGGCGTGAGCCACGCGATCGTGGGCCACAGCGAGCCCCGCAAGTACTACAGCGAGAGCGACGAGCAGATCAACCTGCGCGCCCGCAACGCCCAGCGCCATGGCCTGATCCCGATCCTGTGCGTGGGCGAGAGCCTCGACCAGCGCGAGGCCGGCGAAACCGAGCGGGTGATCCACCGCCAGATCGAGCAGGGCCTGGAGGACGTGGATCCCACCAGCCTGATCGTGGCCTATGAGCCGATCTGGGCGATCGGCACCGGCAAGACCTGCGCGGCCGAGGAGGCCAACCGCATCTGTGGCCTGATCCGCGGCTGGGTGGGCAACGAGGAAGTCACGGTGCAGTACGGCGGCTCGGTGAACCCGGCCACCATCGACGACCTGATGGCCCAGAGCGAGATCGACGGCGTGTTGGTGGGTGGCGCTTCCCTGCAGGCCGAGAGCTTTGCCCGGATTGCCAACTACCAGGTGCCCGCCCGGGTGTGAGTGGCCCACTGCGGGCTGATCCAGCCTTGCGCTGGGGGCAGCGGCCGCTGGTGATGGGGGTGTTGAACCTCACCCCCGACTCTTTCAGCGATGGGGGCCGGATCCAGGGGGTGGAGCAGGCCGTGCGTGCCGCCGGGCGCCTGCTCGCCCAGGGCGCTGATGTGCTGGATCTCGGTGGTCAGAGCACCCGCCCTGGCGCCGAGGAGGTAGGGGCGGGGCGCGAGCTGGAGCGGGTGCTGCCGGTGCTCGAAGCAATCCGCAACCGGTGGCCGGGGGTGCCCATCTCCATCGATACCTTCCATGCGGCCGTGGCTGAGGCCGCCCTGGCAGCCGGCGCCAACTGGGTCAATGATGTGCGCGGAGCCAACGTGGTTCCCTCCGGCAGTGCAGATCTGACTGCCGCCAGCCTCCGCGATCCGGCGATGCTGCCGATGATCGCCCGCTGTGGTTGTCCCTACGTGATCATGCACAGCAGGGGCGACAGCGCCTCCATGGATGGCCTGGCGCACTACGGCGATGTGGTGCGGGAGGTGCGGGCGGAGCTTGAGGCTGCCACCGCCACAGCACTGGCTGCGGGAGTGCGGGCCGAGCAGATCCTCTGGGATCCCGGTCTGGGGTTTGCCAAGACCACCGACCACAACCTGGAGCTGCTGCGCAGGCTGCCGGAGCTCGCGGCCGCTGGCTATCCCCTGTTGGTGGGCCCCTCCCGCAAGCGCTTCATCGGAGCCGTGCTCGAAGAGCCCCGCCCCCGGGCACGGCTGTGGGGCACGGCTGCCGTGTGTGCCCTGGCCACAGCGGCGGGGGCCTCCGTGCTGCGGGTGCACGATGTGGGCCCGATCGCCCAGGTGGTGCGGATGGCGAGGGCGATCAGCCCTCGCTGACCCCCTCGATCTTGTCCTCGATCTGCTGGTAGAGCTCCTGCAGCTGGGCGATGTTCTCATCGCTTGTTTCCCAGTAGCCACGGCCGTTCACCTCGAGCAGGGTGCCCACGATGCGGCGGAAGCTGTGGGGGTTGAGGTCCATCAGCCGCTGGCGCATCTCCGGGTCATTGATGAAGGTGTCGTTGGCCTCCTCGTACACGAAGTTGTCGACAGCGCCGCTGGTGGCACTCCAGCCCAGGGTGAAGTTGAGCCGTTTGGCCACCTCGCGTACGCCCTCGTAGCCGGAGTTGAGCATGCCCTCGTACCACTTGGGGTTGAGCAGCTTGGTGCGCGAATCGAGGCGGATCGTTTCGCTCAGGGAGCGCACCTGGGCGTTGGCGGTGGTGGTGTCGGCGATGTAGCTCGCCGGTGCCTTGCCGTCGTCGCGGAGCCCCTGGATCAGCTTGGTGGGATCACTGTCAAAGTAGTGGCTCACATCGGTGAGCGAGATCTCCGCCGAATCCAGGTTCTGGAAGGTCACGTCGGCGGTTTTCATCACCGACTCGAACACCTCGCGCTTCTGGTTCATCTCGCCGGGGTTGTCGGCGTTGAACGCGAAGGTCTTGCGGGAGAGGTACATCTCCTGCAGTTCGTTCTCCTCTTCCCAGGTGCTGTTCTCCACCGCCAGGTTCACGTTCGAGCTGTAGCTGCCGCTGGCGTTGGAGAACACGCGGGTGGCGGCGTCGCGCAGGGAGATGCCCTCCTTCTCGGCCTGCTCCTGGGAGTGCTTGCGTACGAAGTTCATCTCAAGGGGCTCATCGGCCTCGGCGGCCATCTTCACGCCCTGGTCGATCAGGGCCATCTGGTTGATGAACAGGTCGCGGAACACGCCGCTGCAGTTCACCACCACGTCGATGCGGGGGCGGCCCAGCTCCTCAAGGGAGATCAGCTCGAGTTTGTTCACCCGGCCAAGGGAATCGGGCACCGGCTTGACGCCGATGAACCAGAGGATCTGGGCCAGGGATTCGCCGTAGGTTTTGATGTTGTCGGTGCCCCAGAGCACGCAGGCGATGGTTTCCGGCCAGGTGCCCTGCTCGGCCTTCTGGCGTTCGATCAATTTGTCCACCACCCCCTTGGCGGCGGCGATGGCGGCCCTGGTGGGAATGGCCTGGGGATCGAGGGCGTGCAGATTCTTGCCGCTGGGCAGCACGCCGGGGTTGCGGATCGGGTCGCCGCCGGGGCCGGGCAGCACGTATTCACCGTCGAGGGCCTTGAGCAGGCTCTCCATCTCCATGTCGGCGCACACCTGCTCCAGGCAGAACTGCAGGTAGGCGAACAGCTTGTCGAGCTCAACGGAATCCACGCTCACAAAGCCGGCGCCGCAGCAGGCCCGCAGCCAGGGGCTGGGCAGCTTGAAGTTGAACTTGGCCAGCAGATCAAACAGCCAGCCGAAGTTGCGCCGCAGGGTGACGCGGCCGTCGCTGCCGGTGACGCTGCGCACCATGGCGCCCACCGCGGCTCGGCTGGTTTCGGTGATGCGGCGGTTGAGCTCCACGTCGGCGAGCACGCCTTCGTCGTTGCCCTTGTACACATCGGCGATGGTGCGGCCCAGGCTCTCGGCCAGCAGCCCCGGCAGGGAGCGGATGCCCTCCTCCTCGCGCTCCAGGGCGGCGATGTTCACCAGGGTGGCGATCGCCTCTTCGGCCGTGGGGGGCTTGCCGATGGTGTGCAGGCCGCAGGGCAGCAGGCGGCTCTCGATCTCCATCAGCTGGCGGTACACCGCACCGATCACGCCGTCGCGGCCATCGAGATCAAGCTCAGCGGCATCCACCTCCGGCAGCGCCACGTCCTTGTCGAGGTTGCACTGGCGCGCCGTTTCCACCACGGCATTCACGATCTGCACGCCGCGGGAGCTCTCGCGCAGCTGCTGGTAGCTGCCCACCAGCTCACCCAGCTCCTTGAGGCCCTTGTAGAGGCCGGCATTTTCTGCTGGCGGGGTGAGGTAGGAGATCGTTTCGGCATAGCCGCGCCGCTTGGCGATCGTGGCCTCGCTGGGGTTATTCGCCGCGTAGTAATAGAGGTTGGGCAGGGCGCCGATCAGGGAATCGGGGTAGCAGGTTTCGCTCATGCCCATCTGCTTGCCGGGCATGAACTCCAGCGAGCCGTGGGTGCCGAAGTGCAGCACCGCATCGGCGCCCCACACCTTCTCCAGGTAGGTGTAGTAAGCCGCGAAGCCGTGGTGGGGGCTGGCGCTGCGGGAATAGAGCAGGCGCATCGGGTCGCCCTCGTAGCCGAACGTCGGCTGCACGCCCACAAACACGTTGCCGAAGTGGCGGCCGTAGATCAGCAGATTGGTGCCGTCGGAATTGAGGTTGCCGGGGGGCTTGCCCCAGTTTTCCTCGAGGCGCTCGGAATAGGGGGTGAGGCGCTCGTATTCCTCCACGCTCATGCGGTGGGCGATCGCCAGCTCCGGTGCACCCTCCAGAGCCTCGGGGTCCTTGAGCACGGCCTCCATCAGCTCCTTGCTGGTCTTGGGCAGGCCGCTCACCTCATAGCCCTTGGCGCGCATCTCCTCCATCACCCGGTGGATGGAGCCGAACACATCCAGGTAGGCCGCGGTGCCCACGTTGCCCTTGTCGGGCGGGAAGCTGAACACGGTGATCGCCAGCTTCTTCTCGGTGCGCGGCTTGATCCGCAGCGAGGCCCAGCGGATGGAGCGCTCGGCGATGGCATCCACCCGGTCCTGCAGGGTGTGGGCCTTGCCGGTGGCGTCGTCGCGGCCCGAGAGCACGATCGGCTCGATGGCGCCATCGAGCTCGGGGATGGCGATCTGCAGGGCCACCTGCACCGGGTGCAGTCCGAGGTCGCTCTCCTCCCACTCCTGGGTTGTCTGGAACACCAGCGGCAACGCCACCATGTAGGGGCAGTTCAGCTTCTTCAGCACCTCGATCGCCTTGGGGTGGTCCTGGCGGGCCGGGCCGCCCACCAGGGCAAAGCCGGTGAGCGACACCACGCCGTTCACCAGGGGCATGTCCGGGTTGAGGGGGTCGTAGAAGAAGGCGTTCACCGGCTTGGTGAAGTCGAGCCCGCCGCAGAACACCGGGATCACGGTGGCACCCCGATATTCCATCTCCTGGATCACAGCCACGTAGTGGGCCTCATCGCCGGTGACAATGTGGCTGCGCTGCAACACCAGTCCGATCACCGGGCCCTTGCGCGCCTTCTCGGAGAGATCCTTGCGGCTGGCGCTCCAGTTCAGGTATTCCTTGAGGTCCTCAAACATCCCCGGGGCCAGGGGATGCCAGATGCCCAGATCCGGGAAGGTGACAGGATCGGCCACATGCAGTTCGGGCCGCTCGGCGCTGCTCTCACCACTTCGGGGGAACACGTACTTGTCGGCCAGCATCAACAGGAAATTCCTGAGGTTGTCCGGCGTGCCGCCCAGCCAGTACTGGAAGCTGAGCATGAAGGAGCGGGCATCCTGGGCCTTCTCCACCGGTAAGTACTTAAGAACCGTGGGCAGGGTGTTGAGCAGCTTCAACATCGCGTCCTGGAAGCCGGCGCCGCCGGCCTCCTTGCGCTTCTTCATGAAGCTGGCGATGGCCGATTTGCTCTGGCCCAGCTGGGCCATCGAGAAGGTGCCCAGCTTGTTGAGGCGCATCACCTCCGGCATGGAGGGAAACACCACCGCCGCCTTGAGGCGGTCGCGGTGGGGGGCCACAGCCTCCACCACTTTCTGGGCCAGATCTTCGATGAAGATCAGCGAGGCGATGAACACATCCGCTTCCGCCACATCGGCGCAGAAGCCGGCGTAGTTCTCCGGATCGCGCAGCTCCTCGATCAGGTAGCCGCTCAGGTCGATCGCCAGGGGGCCGTTCTGGTCGTTGAGCGAGGTGGCCGCCTGGGTGAGGGCGTTCTGGTACTGGGGCTCGAGCACCACATACACCGCCTTCATCACCGCCCGTCCGTTCACGTCGCCGGGGGTGACGCGGCGATTGGCGGAGCGGACCTGGGTGAACATGCGGAAGGGCGGAGCTATGGAAAGGAATCTACGGAGCTCTCTGCGGGGATGCGAGCCGCTGCGGTCCCTGGGCTGCGCTGATTGCTGGCAGCGCCATAGGCTCTCGCCAAGCCACTGCCTTCGCCATGATCAGCACCGCCCCGCCAGTCCCCTCCGGCGCGGCCCCGACCCAGCCGCCGATCGCCGTGGTGGTGGCCGGTGCCCTCGGGCGGATGGGTGCCGAGGTGGTGAAGGCGGTGACGGCTGCTGCCGACTGTGCGCTGGTGGGCGCGATCGACACCACCCCTGGCAAGGAAGGCGCTGATGTGGGGCTGGAGCTGGGCCTGGGCGAAATGGAGGTGGCGATCACGGCCGACTTCGAAGGCTGCCTCTGCCAGGCCAGCCAGGCGGTGCGCAATGCCGGCCCCGGCCAGGGGGCGGTGCTGGTGGACTTCACCCATCCCAAGGTGGTCTACGAGCACACCCGCGGGGCCATCGCCTACGGGGTGCATCCCGTGATCGGCACCACGGGCCTCAGCCCGGAGCAGCTGGCCGACCTGGCCGCCTTCGCCGGCAAGGCCTCGATGGGGGGGGCCGTGATCCCCAACTTCTCGGTGGGCATGGTGCTGCTGCAGCAGGCCGCCGCCGCCGCTGCCCGCTTCTACGACCACGCCGAGCTCACCGAGCTGCACCACAACCGCAAGGCCGATGCCCCCAGCGGCACCTGCATCAAGACGGCCGAGCTGATGGAGGACCTGGGCAAGACCTTCAACCCCCAGCAGGTGGAGGAGCACGAAACCCTCGCCGGTTGTCGTGGCGGCCAGCGCGAGAGCGGCCTGCGCCTGCACTCAATTCGCCTGCCAGGCCTGGTGGCCCACCAGGAGGTGATGTTCGGTGCCCCCGGCGAAACCTATACCCTTCGCCATGACACGATCGACCGCTCCGCGTACATGCCCGGCGTGCTGCTGAGTGTGCGCAAGGTGCGTCAGCTGGCTGGGCTGGTGTACGGCCTGGAGCGGCTGCTCTGATGCTGATCCCGCTCAAGCCCGGGGAGCTGGTGCGCCTGATTCCGGCGGTGGCCACCGGCCCCCAGTTCAACGCCTGCAGCGGCAATCCCCGCACCCTGCTGCAGCGCCTGCTGATCTCGGTGATCGGCGGGGTTCTCTCCCTGTTGATCAGCCAGACGCTGGCCTTCCGCAGCCAGTTCTCCCCGGTGCTGCTGGTGGCCGGGTTTGTGTTTCTGCTTTACATCCTCTGGGGACCGATCGTGGAGGCGGGCCGGCGCAACGCCACCCTGCGCCGCTATCCGGCCGCCGCCATTTTTGAGGGCCAGGTGGCCGACCTCTACACCCGCGAGCTGGTGGAGGAGCGGCGCGAGCAGGCGGATCGCAGCGGCCGGCTGGAGCTGGTGGAGAACCGCCGCACCTGGCTCACCCTGGAGCTGGAGGACGAGGAGGGCTACCTGGGACAGCTGCGCTTTCCCTACGACAAGAAGCACCAGCTGATCCGCCCGGGGATGGTGGTGCGTGCCCTGGTCCTGAGTGAGCGCAAGGACTTCTCCCGCATCGGAGCCCTCAGTGACGCCTGGCTGCCCCAGCTGAAGCTGTGGGTTGGGGAGTACCCCTATCTGCTGCGCCCTGCCTTCGAGGAGCTCTGTCTGCGGCGGCTGCGCTGAACCGAACCTGAACACCCGTTCACACAGCGCAACATTGCGTTACATTGGTGGAAACGCACAACCAGCCATGACCCAGGCCAACCCCGCCGCTCCCGCCGCCATCCGCGGCGCCACCGTCACCACCGAAGACGGCGGCCGCCTCAATGCCTTTGCCACCGAGCCCCGCATGGAAGTGGTGAGCGCCGAGAGCGGCTGGGGCTTCCACGAGCGCGCCGAGAAGCTCAACGGCCGCATGGCCATGCTCGGTTTCATCGCCCTGCTCGCCACCGAGTTCGCCCTGGGTGGCGAGGCCTTCACCCACGGTCTGCTGGGTCTGGGCTGAATCCAGGCCTGGGCATCCCTCGCCCAGACAGCGATCACGCCTTTCATGAATCCCCTTGCCGCAGCAGACGCGCTGCGGCTTTTTTGTGCCATTTGACCGTGAACCTGGCCCCGCCCGCAGCGGCCCCCCGATCGCCTGCCCCGAGCCTGCGGGCCCTGGTGCATGGCGCCGGTCCCACAGGCTGCCTGGCGGCCCTCGCCCTGGCTGATGCCGGCTGGCAGGTAACCCTGCGCGATCCCCTCGGCGCCGACCAGCTCAGGGAGCGCAGCCGGGCCTATGCCTTCAACCACTCCAGCCAGCGACTGCTGGCCCGGCTGGACCTCTGGGGGGAGCTGGAGTCGCTGATGGTGCCGTTCCGCCGCTTGCTGCTGCGGGATCAGGCGATCGGCAGCGAGCTCCACTTCACCCTGGCCGACCTGCCGGCCACCGCCCGCGGCAGCGGGGCCGATGCCGTGGGTTGGATTGCCCTGCATGCTCCGCTCATGGCTGTGCTGCTGCAGCGGCTGGAGGCCCATCCCGGCATCGCGCTTCGCCTCCAGGATGGCGGAGACGGGCCTGACACCGGCAGCGCCGATGCCAGCGCTGATCTGGTGGTGGCCGCCGATGGCCCCGCCTCACCCCATCGCCAGGAGCTGGGGATCGGCCAGTGGCAGTGGGCCTACCGCCAGAGCTGCCTCACCGCCCAGGTGGAACTGCGCGGCTGCGGCGACGACCAGGCCTGGGAACTGTTCCGTCCGGAGGGACCCTTCGCCGTGCTGCCCCTGGGCGAGCAGCGTTTTCAACTGGTGTGGAGTGCGCCGGCCCACCGCTGCCGCCAGCTGGAGAGCCTCTCTCCGGCCGCCTTCCTCGACCGCCTGGCAGGCGCCCTGCCCAATGCCCTGCAGCCCGATGCGCTGCTGGATCAGCCGCGGGCCTTCCCCGTGGCCCTGCAGCTGGCCCGGCGGCTGGCCAGGGGGCGCACGGTGCTGGTGGGGGAGAGCGCCCACCGCTGCCATCCGGTGGGGGGGCAGGGCCTCAACCTCTGCTGGCGTGATGTGGCCTGCCTGCACCGACTGGCCGGCCTGGTGGCCGCCGGTCGCCTGCGCTCCGAGCAGCTGCCGGGCCGTTACGCCCGCCGGCGCTGGCCAGATCTGCTGTTCACCCTGCTGGCCACCGACCTGCTGGTGCGTGTGTTCTCCAACCGCGCTGCCCTGCTGCTGCCCCTGCGCCGTCTGGGGATTGGCCTGCTCCGGGCAGGGGCGCCATTGCGGCGGCTCAGCCTCGGCGTGATGACCGTGGGCCCCACAAGGCCCTGGTGAGGTCCACAATTCGGCGATGGTGATCAGTTCCGGAGCACCGCCACCGCCGCCACCCCAGGCCCTGCTGCGCTATCTGCGAAGCCAGCAGGGCCTGAGTGAGAGCGCCCTGGCCCTGGGCATCCGCCAGGCCCAGCTGGAGCAGGCGCCCCTGGCGGTGGTGCTCTGGCGCTTCGGGTTGATCAGCCTGCAGCAGCTGGAGCAGGTGCTGCAATGGCAGGACGCCAATCTCTGATCGCCTCCTCGGCCCGAGCCGCTCTCGGGCAGTCAGCTGTAGATGATCAGGGATTCCACCGGCTGGTCGTCGGGAAGGCGGCTGCGCCCGTCCAGGGCCGCCAGCTCGGCCACGAAGCAGAAGCCGCAGAGAGTGCCGCCGGCGGCTTCCACCAGCTGGGCGCAGGCGGCTGCGGTGCCGCCGGTGGCCAGCAGGTCATCCACCACCAGCACCCGCTGGCCTCCGCTGAGGGCATCACTGGTGATCTCCAGCCGGTCGGTGCCGTATTCCAGGGCGTAGTCCACCCCGGTCACCGCACCGGGCAACTTGCCCGGCTTGCGCACGGGCACAAACCCCAGCTGCACCGTCGTGGCCAGGGCCGTGCCCACGATGAATCCCCGCGATTCGATCCCCACAATCAAATCGGGTTGCAGGCGATCACACAGCGAACTGAGCTGGCGGATCACTTCCTGCCATCCCTGGGGATCGCGCATCAGCGGGGTGAGGTCGCGGAAGAGAATGCCTGGCTTGGGGAAGTCGGGCACGTCCCGCACGAGCTGTCGCAGATCCATAGGTGTTCGGCCGTGAAGAGGGGGAGGGTGACGGCGGGGTGTGGGAACTGGCATCATCGCAACCATGCCCAACACCCCAGCAGTTCCCGTTGCCGCCAGGCTGCCGCGTCGGGGTCTGGAACGTCTCGACCTGCTCCTCCTCTGTCTTGAGGCCCTGGATCTCAGCGGCGGTGAGTCGATGGTGTGGCTGAGTGAGCAGCTGGGCTTCAGTGGCCTGTTCCCCAACCGCGTGGAGCTGTGGAAACGGCGCTGCCACAACCCCCTGCGGCGCAACACCCGCCGCGGCGAGCTCGACCCCGCCGAGTCCGACGCCCTGATCCGCATCCTCTGTGCCGCCACGGAGCGCCTCTACCCGATGGTGCGGGCCCTGCTGGCCACCGCTGAGCCCGAGGCGATCCGCCAGCAGCGCTGGAGTCTGTTTGAGGAGCGCTTCGCCGAGCTGGTGAGGGAACGGCTCAATCCGCGCCGCCAGGGGGTACAGCGCCTGCTCGATCCCCAGGCCGGTGCGGCGCGGCGGCGGCAGCTGATCCAGTCGCTCAGCCTGGCTGCCGGCATGGGGGGCTTCGAGCGGCTGCGGGCCAGCCTCTGTGACCCGGTGGCCTGAGCGCCCGCCCCACCTGAAGAACACCTGCCCCGCCTGATGAAGAAGACCCTCCGCTACGACCAACTGAGCTGCCGGCTGCAGGTGGAGGGCTTTCCCGACGTCTCCATCGGCCAGAGCGGAGATGCCGTGGGAATCGTCACGGGATGGACCCTGCAATGGGCTGGCCGGCCTGAACTGGAAGGCCGCAAGGAGCATCTCCTGGCACTGATGCAGGTGGTGTTCCCCTACGCCCGCCACCTGATCAGCGGCGTGGCCCGTTCGTTCGGTTCCGCCGAGGGTCCGGTGACCATCGGCCCCAACCCCGCTGGTGGCGGCCACCTGTTGAAGCTGTTCAGCAGCCAGCCCGACACCGATCCACTCACGGTGGAGCTCGACGACGGCGAGCTCAGTGATCTGGTGCTGGTGCTCGACAGCCTGCGGCTGGATCCACGCCTCCAGCTGGAGCTGCCCGTGCCCGATCCCAGGCCCCTGCGGCCGCGGGAGGTGCTGGAGCGGGTGCCCCGCCGCCAGCGCCTGGTGGCTCCCCTGGGTGGGGCGGTGGCGGTGGCCCTGGCGGCGGGTCTGGGCCTGTTGCTGCCGGTTCCCTCACCAGCGCCCAGCACGCCCTCCACTGCTCCCCCTCCGGCGGCTGCACCGAGTGCGGCACCCTGATCGGCTGCGGCCCGGGCGCAGGCTGCCCCGTTCTCTTGACGCCCATTCTCTTGACGCTCGCTGATTGCCCCCCACACTGGGCCCATGACCGAGATGACCTGGTCTGAACTGCGCATTCGGGTGGCCCGCCTCGGCGCCGCCCTCGATGTGGTGGTGCGCAGCGACCCGGAGGTCTGTGGCCTGAGCGGTGATGCCTTCCACCTCTCGCTGCACCACGGCGGGCAGGGGGATTGCCAGGTGGGCCAGCTCTCGCTGATCGATTGCCCCAACGCGCTGGTGCTGCAGGAATTTGAGCGCTGGATGCGTGGTGCGGGCCACGTGCTGGAAGCATGACTGCAACCCGGCGGCGCTCCCTCCAGCTGCCTGGCTCAGCCCAGCGTCAGCGCCATGTCTTCCGCCGCCGCCGTCACCCCCCCCGCTGGCGCCAGGTGGGTGTGGGCCTGCTGTTCATCGGCCTCGGTGCGGTGATGCTCTATGGCCTGCTGCAGCTTCCCGAGCGACTGGATACGGTGCTGCTGTTGAGTACGGCCATCGCCCAGTTGATCAGCGGCCTGCGTGCCCTCTTGCTGGGATTGCTCCAGTTGCTGGGGGTGGTGCTTGTGGTGCTGGTGGCCCTGCTTGCCCTGATGTTGCTGGCAGGTGGACTGGTGCGGCTGGTGCGTGCCGTGATGCCCCGCTCGTCTCGCCAGTCCTGAAGGCTCAGCCCTGGCCAAGGCGGGCGAACCACAGTCCAGCCAGTTGCCAGCTGCTCCACAGGAACATGGCCAGGAACAGCCAGTTCAACCAGGCGGGGCGCTGGGGCGGCTGGCTGGCCATGGTGGGAGCGCACGGCGGAGATTCTCAAGCATGCCAGGCGGCGATGGCGCCGCGTGACGTTCCTTGAAGAGCGCAGCCGGACGTGAGCAATGCTCTTAACCTCCCCGGATGGGCAATCCGATCGGCAAGGATGAATTCCTGCAACGGGCACAGGCCCGTTTCGGTGACCGTTACGACTACAGCCAGATCGTCTACAAGAGCTATAAAACACCGATCAAGATCCGCTGTAGGGAGCACCCTGTCAAAGAGATCACGATCACACCTGAGAAACATCTGCAGACCACAGGAGGCTGCAAGTTCTGTCTGCGGCAGATGCGCATCAGCATGTTGGAGCGGGAACTGGGCAGGGACAGTGCCGAACACCCACCCCTTCCCCTGGAAGCCCTGCCCAAATCGTGCTGATTCAGGATTCACACTCCCAGGGCCCGCTGACCAGGGAAGAGGGGAGCCCAGCCAGGGTGTGGGTCGGCCCGCTCTCGCCACGGCCCCCGCGCTCTTCGGTCTCAACAATCCCGGTGGATCTCAGTGCCGCAACGATCAGCTGGGCACCCTGCTGAAAACCAGCTTCCGGTTCTGAGCGGTGGGCGCTGGGCCACGGACCAGGGGGCCCTCAATCAGTCCCTGCGTTACCCCATGGCTGGACGGCCAATGCGTTAGGGGCGGGTGTGTGATTGGCCTGGTCTTCTCCAGGAACTCTCCGACGACCCGGTTGAACTCCTGCGGCCGCTCGAAATAGCCGGAATGGCCTGCCTTGGCGATGTGCGCCACGTCCGCTCCCGGAACCACAGCGGCGATCGCAGCGGCCGCAACGGGCGGCATCTCCACGTCTTCCTCGTTCGCCACCAACAGGATTGGGCAATCCACCTGACGCAGGTCTTCCGGTGAGCGGCTGCGGTGATCCATCTGGCGCTGGCGCAGCGCCTCCTTGTCCCAGTCGGCGTTCATGTCGTCGATATGGCGGTACAGCTGGTGCAGCGCCGGCTGCTCGGCGGCCATCCGTGCTCCGCAGGCCGGCTTGATGCCAGCCTCCAGCAGCTTCGGCACCAGCGCGTCGCGGGATTGCAACCAGTCCTGCAGCAGGGCCAGCTCGCTCTGGCGGATGCGGGACACATCAACAGTGCCGTAGGTGGCGGAGAGCACGACCCCCTTCAGTGCCGGAGGGCGGCGGAGGGCGTATTCGATGGTGGTCCAGCCGCCCATGGACTGGCCGACGATGCGCAGGTTGGAAAGCTCCAGGTGGCTCACCAGGGCGGCGAGGTCGTCGGCATAGTCAGCCGGATCGGGCCCGCCTTCGATCACGGATGAAGGGTAGAAGCCGCGATGGGCAAAGGTGACGCAGGTCCAGCGCGGGGCGAAATGCGCCACCTGCTGCCACCACGACATCTGATTTCCGCCAAGGCCGTGGGCGAACACGATCGCCGGCCCGCTGCCGGTGACCTCTTAGTGAAGTGTCGCTCCCGGCCGGGTGAGCTTGCCGATCCTGCGTGGCGGCAAGGAGGGGAGATCCATGCTTCTGTGACGCACTTGATCGTGCAAGTCTTGCCTCCGGCTTGCACCCCCTTGGTGCGGCCCCTGGCCTGGCAATGGCAAAAGACGTCAGACGTTCTGCAGCTGCATGTCCATGCACCCTGCCGACTCGCCTTGCCCCCACCACGACCCAGCCATCACCCAGGAGCAGGCCCAGTTTGCGTGGGTGGAGCAGAGCCAGGTGGTGATGGTGGCTGTGGATGGGGCCGCCGGCACGGCGGTGGGCACCTACTACCTCAGGCCCAATTCGCTCGCGCTGGGAGCCCATGTGGCCAACGCGGGCTACGTGGTGGCCGAGCACGGCCGGCGCCAGGGAATCGGCAGCCGCCTCTGCCAGCACTCCCTGCAAGAAGCACGGCGACTGGGCTTTCGAGCGATGCAGTTCAACCTGGTGGTGAGCACCAACACCGCCGGCATCCGCTGCTGGCAGCGCAACGGCTTCCGGGTGGTCGGCACCCTGCCGGGAGCGGGCCTCAAAAAAATCAGATTCTGTCGCTTGATCCATTCGCCAGAACTCTTCTGGCTTGAATGGCATCAATGCAGCCAATCCCAGTCTTGTCTCAACCAGCTTCAACGTGACGCCCAATCCGCGCAGATTGAGGGCCTGATCAGGCTGAGCAGTGTGGGGTCATAGACGGACACGGATCTGCCGGGTGACTTGCCTAATCCTGGCCTACGGGGCCCGATTTGCCTAATCGCTTTGCCTCGTTGGACCTCCCGGCGGGGTCTGCCGGGAGGCTTGGATAAGGCCTCAGAATCCTGTTGGAGACTGGGCTTTCAGGAAACGGAGAGGGTGGGATTCGAACCCACGGACCCTTGCGGGTCGCCGGTTTTCAAGACCGGAGCCATCAACCACTCGACCACCTCTCCAGACGGCCAACACAACCGAACAGGCGTGCCTGGCTATTTTGCCATGGAACCTGGCTGAGGGGGGCTCTGCTGCGGGGTTTAAAGTGGCTTTCACAGGGTTTGGTTTGATGGCCAGGAGCCGCCAAAGAGGCCGACATTCGCTCACCATTCAGCAGATCTTTCAGCTGCTGGCTTGTCTGAATGGAGTGGTGTTGGCGTCGTTGCTACTCTCCGCCTGGCAATTGCTGCATGATCAGACATCCAGTGTCCAGCATGCCGCTACCACCATCTTTCTGGCGCTGCTGCTGGTGGTTGGCCTGGTCATTTCCTACCGCATCGTTGCGTTGAGGGTGATCAGACCCCTCGGCCGGCTAGTGCGCCAGTCTGACAACCTGGCTTTCGATCACTCCCTCGATCGCATACTTCTGGATATTGAGGGCAATGATGAGATTGCCCGCTTGGCGCATGCCTTCAATGGCGTTCTCCTTCGTCAGCGCGAAGCGATCCAAGAGCTGGATGCTGCGAATAGCCGGCTGCGTGAAGTGAATCAGCAGATTGATGATTCGATCCGCTATGCAGCCCTTCTGCAAAATCTATTCTTCCCGATCGTCAGCTGAATGAGCGCTTTGGTGAGGACTATTTCGTGCTCTGGCAACCTCGCGACCTTGTGGGTGTAGATTATTACGTGTACCACGGTGAGGCTTCTCGTTGCATTGCCGGTGTTGCCGACTGTGCCGGCCACGGTGTATCTGGTGCGATGATGACCATGCTGGCTCGGGCTGGACTCGACCGCTCCATCCAGCAGGTTGGTATGGAATCGCCTGCCCAGGTGCTCCAGGCCATCAATGCCTCCATGCACGGAGTACTCGGTGAAGCCCAGATCACCCGGGCGATGGCCACATCGATGGATGCGGGGCTGGTGTTCCTGGATCTTGAGCGGCGGATTCTGCGCTTCGCTGGAGCACGGATTTCCCTGTACTGGAGTGATGGTCGATCGGTTTGTATGGCTCGGGCCGATAACCGACCTCTGTGGGACCGCCGCGCCGGTACTTATAGTGACTATTCGATCCCACTGGCCAGTGAATATACTTACTAACTCGCCACCGATGGCATCATCGATCAAGCCGGAGGTGAGGATGGTTTCGGCCTAGGCACGGAACGGTTCGAGCGCTGGTTGCTGGACCATGCCGCCAAGCCCCTGGATCAACAGCAGCAGGCGTTCCGTGATTCCCTGGCCGCGTTCATGGGCGGCCATCCCTAGCGCGATGACATCACCATTTTTTCGTTCCGCGTGCCCTGATTGCCGATCGCTTGCACTTGTTGCTAGTTTTAGGGGAGTAGGTCGGGGCGATGTCCTCAGCATTCACCACCCATCGAAATCTGGCTTCCCTGCGGGACTTCTTCTCTGCTGAGCGTATCCTCATCTGCTTCAACGGGCCGATTTCGCGGACGTTGATCAGTGAGATTGGACTAGCCCTGAAGGAACATATCTAGTCCACCCGCCAGTGCATGTCATCGGCTATGGATGTGTTCAGCGCCTATATTGAAATGAGCCAGAACATCCGTCATTACACCGCTGCCCAGGGTTATGGTGAGCCTGAGGCAACGGCCACGGTGGTGATCGCAGAGTCAGCCCAGGGAAGCTATGTCGTCTCAGCAGGCAATGTTGTGGAAGACGCTGATGGCCAACGGCTGCTCGAGAGGGTCAGCCAGTTGGCTTCGTTGGACAAGGCCGAATTGAAGTCCCTCTACAAGGAGCAACTGCGTCGTCCCCGCGATGAGCAGCAATCTTCTGGTGCCGGCCTGGGGTTGATCGAGATCGCCCGTAAAACAACGGCACCCCTGGAATGTAGCCTCGACCTCCTGGAGGCTGGTAGGGCATTCTTCACCCTTCGGGCCACGATCTGATCCGCCATGACCCAGCACAACTCGATCCAGGTTGGCCCAGGGACGAATCTCAGCGTTGCTGCTACGCAGTCCACCCCTGCGATTCAGGCGAGTTGGGATTCCGGTTTGCTGCAGATGTCGGGTGAGTCGTATCCGGAGAACACCTACGAGCTGTTTTCCGAAGTGATTGCCTGGGTTGACGCTTTTCTCACGGAAACAGCCTTGCCCCTCCGGCTTGAGCTGCATCTCAACTACCTCAACACTAGCAGTATCCGGGCCATGATCGATGTCTTCGATCGTTTGCAAATGGCCTTTGCTGACGGTCGCGATCTGGCCGTGGTCTGGTTGTACGACAGCCGCAACCCTCGTTCGGCTGAGTTGGGTGAGGAATTCCGGGAAGACTATACCTTCAGCTTCACGATCACCGCTGCTCCGTTTGTTGAATAATGCCGATGAACCCATTCCGCCCCTGGGGGCCGGAGGATGAGCTTGAGCAACGGGTCGCCCAGCTGCTAGCGGATGAGCGCTATCAGGACCATCCCTTGCGCGACGCACTGGCGGCCATTCAGGAGCGGATGGAACAGCAACTTCTTCGGCTGGAGCGAATCACCCAGATTTCAGATCGCTACCAGACCGATTTGCAGGAACGGGTGCAACACGTTTCCCAGCGGTACGACCTGCAGATCCGCAAGCTTGAGAAGGTGATCCGCATCTCTGATCGCTATCAGGAGATGCTCAACGATCTCAACAAGGCGCTGAAGAAAGCGTCCACCCACGACCAACTCACCGGCCTCCCCAATCGCCGTTTGATCGTGGACCGCTGTCGTCGTGAGGATCACCGCACCCAGAGGGACAACACCACCTACTCCCTGCTGGCCATGGATGTGGATCGTTTCAAGACCATCAACGACACCCACGGCCATGAAGCCGGTGACAAGGTGCTGGTTGTTCTGGCCCAGGCTCTGCAACAGGGCCTGCGGGATTACGACTGCTGTGCGCGCTGGGGTGGGGAGGAATTCCTGGCGCTGCTGGCGGGTGCGGATCTGGCCACGGCGCAGTTGGTGGCCCAACGCATGTTGGACACCGTGCGCGGGCTGAACGTGGACCTGCCGGCTGGTGAGGTGCACCCGCGGGTGAGTATCGGTGTGGCTGAACACCTGGCCGGCGAGGATTACACCGAGGTGTACCGGAGGGCAGACCGCGCTCTGCTGGCAGCTAAATCCTCAGGGCGAAACCGCTTTGTTGTGGCGGAGCAGCCGGCCAGCCTTCCCGGCGCCACCAGCCCGCCGAGATCGTGAAGCCGGCTCCGCTACCGCGCCAGGCCCGGTGTGTCGATCGGGCCGCGCCCCTTCCTTTCGGCCTAGGGGG
This sequence comes from Prochlorococcaceae cyanobacterium, assembly GCA_040399225.1. Taxonomy (GTDB): domain Bacteria; phylum Cyanobacteriota; class Cyanobacteriia; order PCC-6307; family Cyanobiaceae; genus NIES-981. Next base: position 19,308 of record JBBASN010000032.1, read on the forward strand.
CGGCGAGTGCCTCCACCCCACCCTCACCGCCACCACGGTGTGGCTGCAGAGCGGCCCCTTTCCGGACACCATGGAGCTGCTGAACTGAGCCCGCCTCCACCAAGCGGACCACGGCCTCGGCGATTTTCTCCGGGGTCGCCGCCGAGGGTTTTCGCTGGCGCCATCGATGGTCTCTGGCCTGCCTACGTGGTGATCATTGGCCTGAGGCCAGAAGCGGCAGCTGGAGCTGATCAGGGCACGCCCGTGCCGCTGAGCCTTAGTAGTAGCGCTGCGGGTTCTGGCGAATGGCCAGCTGCACCTCCAGCAGGAAGAACACCTGCCCGAGGATCAGGAACACCATCGCCAGCACGAACACCGGCACCACGATCACCGCCAGATCCAGGGCCGCCACCGCGCTGATGAACAGCACGGCCACCACGCCGGCAACCAGAAGCGCCGTGATGCCGGTGAGCAGGAACATCGGGGCCACCGACAGCTGAATGGCGCGGGCCAGACCGGTTACGGAAGCGTTCGGATCCACCGCTCACCACCAGCAATTCACCAACTTTCCCATACCCGTACGAGTTCTGGCAGGCACTCTTTGTCGTGCACCAGGGTTCCTGCAGATCCCCTTTCCATCCATCCCTGGGCGGATCCACCGAGCTCCGCGATTTCAGACCACCTCGCTTCTTTTCACAGTGATTCCAAGGTGGCCACCAGCTCGGCGAACCGGGGCCGGCTCGCCGCAACTGGCGCCATACAGCGGAGTTGCAGTGCTTGTAACGATGGCAGGAGCAGGTGATGGCCGGGTTCAAGGCGCTCCAGCATTTCGCCAAGCAAACAGCCGAAGGCGCGCACCTCCAGCGCCTCGAATGGATTGGTGCCTTCACTTGCCTGAGGGGGGTAGAAGGAGGCCGCCCCGAAGTCGCCCAAGTAGCAGCCGCCCTCGGGGCGATACAGCACGTTGTGCGCATAGAAATCCCCGTGCAGGATTCCACGGGCGTGCAGGTGCGCGCCAACAGCGGCCAGGCCCTTCCCCAGATCCAGCACCAACGCCATGGAGAAACGCTGGCCGTCTTCGTAAATGTCCCTGGTGCAGGACGCCAGGCTGGGCGGGCCGGCCAGATTCCGAAATCCCGGGTCGACCCACGGCATCACCAGGCCGCTGGTGTCGTCTGGATGCCCGCTGAGTTCGCCCATCACCCCGATCAAGTGCGGGTGATTGCCCGCCGCCAGACAGGCCGCAAGTTCTTCGGCTGGAAACCCGTCACTGGTGACCGCCCCCTTGAAGAGTTTCACCGCCACGGGATGGCCGGCTTCCTGCGGCGAGGGCTGCCAGTGCGCCTTGTGGATCACTCCCGAGGCGCCTTCACCGAGTTGTTCAGCCAACACCAGATCCCCCCAATGGAGACTGCCCGCGGCCGAATTCGGGGTGTGGGGCACTGCTGAAACCGGATTTCCGCCAAAGGCCAACCAGGTGAGCCGGGGCAGGTGCAGCAGCCACTCCGGCAACGCCTCGAACCGGTTGGCCGCAATCCGCAGCAGCTCCAGCCCGACGCAGCCGCGCATCGCCTCCGGCAACTCTTCCAGTTGATTGCCGGCCAGCATCAGTTTCTGCAGGCGCGCACAGGTGCCGATGGAGTCGGGAAGTACCGAAATCTGATTATCCGTGAGGATCAACCAGCGCAAGCCGGGGGAAAGGGCGGCAGGCGCCACCTCGCGGATGGCGTTCGCCTTGAACCCGACCATCTCCAGCTGAGCGCAGGAGGACAGCACCTCGGGCAGCCGGGTAAAGCGGTTGTCCGAGCAGAAGATCACCCGTAACTTGCCCAGCCGCGGCAAGTCGTCCGGGAGTTCGGATAACAGGTTGCCCGAGAGATTGAGAATCTCCAGGGTGTCGGCTAGCTCAAAGATCTCCCGCGGGAATTCCTCCAGGCCACAGGAGAGATCCAGCCGCGTGATCCCCTTCAGCGCACCGGAGCGCAGGGCGTCAAGGGTGGCGGTGGGTGTGGTCATGGGTGGGATGGCAGGCCTGGTCAGCGGGGAAGGAGCAAACGGTACGGGGTCCCCCGATCCGCTGCCGCAGCCCCGAATGTCCAACACGCTGTTGGACGATTGAACGAATCGAGCAAGCACCCGTTGCGTCGACAGCCCGATGGCGGGGTTGCCGTCAAGCTACAGCTTGCGGACACCGGTGCCTTCGCTGAAATCGAGTGTCCTGAAGTCGGCCCAGACAATCCAGGAAGCCATCGAAGGCCTTGGCCACGAGCTGATCGAGATGGTCCATCTCGCTGGTGGCAGCTGGTGTGGTGGTCATGGCAGCACCTCCAGCCGAAGGAGCTGGGCGGCCTGATTCAGCCGACGGTCGTAGCTGGCGAAGAGAACGGTCTGTTCGGCGTTGACATGGAGTTCATGGGCTGCGGCCAGCTGCACCCAGCCGTTTCCACCAATGGCTGGCTGACTTCAACAATGGTGAAGGTCTTCCAGCATTGGATCAGGTGCTGCCGAGCCTGTTCGAGATCTTCGTCGCAGACTGGGTCTTCCCGTTGGAGATGAGCCAGGGCAGCCATTGTTTCGGGCCAGCTGATTCGGCAGACCCCGATGGCCTCGACAGTGGTGCTGACCTGCTGCATCTGATCCGATTGATCTTCGTCAACGAGCAACTTCATCAGTGCACTGGTGTCACAGAAGAGGATCACCAGCTCAACCCCGATCCTCAATCACGATCTCACTCAGCAGCTTTCCCTTCCACCGCAGCTTGACGGGTTGGGGCAGGTTGGGCTTCTGACCGTTCCAGCTGATCAATCCCGCATCAATCGCTTTTTGCAGCGGGCTGGTTATCTCTGAGTCCGCTGGCTTCACAGCGGTGATGCGGGCGATGGG
>JBBASN010000033.1:0-21594 GCA_040399225.1 Prochlorococcaceae cyanobacterium
GGGCGCCGGTGTTCATCTGCTACGGCAACAACAACCGCACCAACATGCTGCGCATTCCCTCTCCGGGAGGACGGGTGGAATGCCGAGCGGCGGATATCTCCTGCAATCCCTATCTGGGGGCAGCCATGATTCTGGCCGCTGGCCTGGAAGGCATTCGGGAGCGGCTCGATCCAGGCCCTCCCAATCTGGTGAATGCCTACACCCTCACACCGGAACAGAGGGCCGAACGGGGGTTGACGATGTTGCCCCGGACACTCGATTCAGCAATCGACGCCTTCGCGGCCGATCCACTCTCCAGAACCGTATTTGGCGATGCCATGTTCGAGGCCTATGTGGCCTACAAGAGAGAGGAGTGGGAGGCGTACCACGGCGCCGTTTCCGAATGGGAACTTCAGCGCTATCTCGAATTTTTCTGAGGCTCCCGCCCAAGGACAGTTGCCATTCCGGTACTGCCGGACGTCCTTCATGGACGGCGACCTGATGCCAGTCCCCCATCCCCAAGTCTGATTGCTGATCTCTGAATCCCGCTGACCGCCATGAGCCAACTCCATCAATCGCGCAGCTCGTCTGCATCCAAGACAAAATCCCAGGTCAGATCGCGTCGCCGGGTGGCCCTGCTGGCGCTGCTCGCCTCCCTGGGCAGTGGCCTGCTGGCGGCCTGCCAGAGCCCCAGCCAAGGCCCTGGCAGCGAGGCGGCCGCCGTGCGCATCGGCTACAGCGCCTGGCCGGGTTGGTTCCCCTGGGCGGTCACAGAGGCCAAGGGCCTGTTCGGTCAAGCGGGCGTCAATGCCCAGATGCAGTGGTTTGACGGCTATCTCGACAGCATCAATGCCCTCAATGCCGGCCAGCTTGACTGCAACAGCCAGACGCTCAACGACACGATCAGCTCCGTGGCGGGCGGTGCCGATCTGCAGGTGGTGCTGCAGAACGATTACTCCACCGGCAACGACCAGATCATCGTGGCGGAGGGCATCACCTCCATTGCCGGTCTGAAGGGCAAGAAAGTGGCGGCCGAGGAGGGAACCGTTGACCACTACCTGTTGCTCAAGGTGCTCAAGGACAACGGCATGACGGCCTCCGACATCACCTTCGTTCCCCTGGAAACTGGGGCTGCCGCGGCTGCCTTCGCCGCCGGCCAGGTGGACGCCGCTGCCGTCTACGCCCCGTTCAACACCCAGGCCCTCAAGCGACCAGGCAGCAAGGTGCTCACCTCCTCCCGCGAGCATCCCGGCGCGATCAGCGACCTGCTGGTGTGCCGGCGGGAGTTTGTCGAGAAGAACCCCGAAGCCATCCAGAAGGTGGTGAATGCCTGGTTCGCCACGCTGCAACTGATTAAGGACGATCCAGCCGCCACGCTGCCGATCCTGGTGCAGCGCTCGGGCGTGTCGGAGGCGGAGTTCAAGGAGTACGACGCCGGCACCACCATCCAGACCCTGGCGGAGAACCGGGCCAACTTCAAACCCGGCACCACCATGACCTCCCTGCCCTTCGCAGCCGAACAGATCAGCGTCTTCCTGGTGGAGGTGGGCCTCGCCAAGAGCAAGCCGGATCTGAGCAACCTGCTCAATTCCACCTTCGTCGACAACGCCAATTAGTCCCAGCCGTTGGTCATGCCTGCGTTCCAACGTCTGATCCGCCACCCCTGGGCGCTCGGCCTGCTGGGCATCCTCACCGTGCTGCTGCTGTGGTGGATCACCACAGCCAGCGGCAGTGTGAACAAGCTGTTCCTGCCCTCGCCCCAGGCCGTCTGGCTGGCGGGGCAGCAGCAGTGGACCAGTGGCCTGCTGCTGAAGGACGCCCTGGCCAGCATCCAGCGGGTGTTCATCGGCTTTGCCATGTCGGCGGGGCTGGCCTTGCCGGTCGGCATCGCCATGGGCACCAGCCCAGTGATCTGCCGACTGCTGGAACCCCTGATGGGCCTGATCCGCTACATGCCGGCGCCGGCGTTCATTCCCTTGCTGATCATCTACTTCGGGCTGGATGAACTGCCGAAGGTGCTGCTGATCTTCATCGGCACCTTCTTCTTCAACACCCTGATGATCATGGACGCGGTGAAGTTCGTGCCGCGCGAACTGGTGGAAACCGCCCGCACCCTCGGTGGTCGCACCCTGCCGATCCTCACGCGGGTGGTGGCCCCCTTCATCGCCCCCCAGGTGCTCGACACCTACCGGATCAACATGGCCTCGGCCTGGAATCTGGTTATCGTGGCGGAGCTGGTGGCGGCCACCGAGGGCCTGGGCAAGCGCATCAGCCTCGCCCAGCGATTCCTGCGCACCGACGAAATCTTCATGGGCCTGATCGTGATCGGCCTGATCGGCCTGCTGATCGATCTGGGCTTCCGGGCGCTGATGCGTCGCGCCTGCTCCTGGGCCAACTGAGCCTCCCTGCCATGCATCTCCAGATCGATCACCTCTGCAAGAGCTACGGCTACGGCAACGCCAGTAAGGAAGTGCTGCGCGACGTGAGCTTCGCGGTGAATTCCGGCGAATTCGTGGCCCTGGTGGGCAGCTCCGGCTCGGGCAAGTCCACGGTGATGCGCCTGATCGCCGGCCTCGACCGGCCGAGCGCCGGAGCGATCAGCATCGACGGCCGGCCCGTCACGGCCCCCGGCTCGGATCGGGGCATGGTGTTCCAGAAATACAGCCTCTACCCCTGGCTCACGGCCGCCCAGAACGTGGCCTTCGGCATGGAGCTGCAGGGGCGCAACCGCCAGGAGATCCGGGAGCGCACGGGCTATTTCCTGGAGGTGGTCGGCCTGGCCGATGCGGCCCGGCGCCTGCCCCGCGAGCTCTCGGGTGGCATGCAGCAGCGCATCGCCATCGCCCGCGCCCTGGCGGCCGAACCGCAGGTGCTGCTGCTCGATGAACCCTTCGGCGCCCTCGACATCCAGATTCGAGAATCGATGCAGGAGTTCCTGCGCGACCTGTGGCAGCGCACCGGGCTGACAGCCCTGCTGATCACCCACGACCTGGAGGAGGCCCTGCTGCTAGCCGGCACGGTACACATCCTGGCGCCATCGCCCGGCCGCATCGTGCGCAGTGTGGCGGTGGATCTGGATCACTCCTCGATGGCCCACCTGCGGGTCTCCCCCTCCTTCCTCGCCCTGCGGGAGGAGCTGGCCCAGAACCTGCGCAGCCTCGAACCCGCCCTCCCCTGCTGACCCTGCCGCCATGGCCCTGGCTGCCTTCCTCCCCCCCTGGCTGTACAGCTCCGCGGCGGTGGCCGAGCGGGAACGAAGCCACTACAGCGAGCGCTGCTGGCATCCGGTGGCGGCCCGTTCTGCCCTGGGAAGCGGCCAGGTCCTGGCCATCGAGCTGCTTGGGCAACCGGTGCTGCTCACCCGGCCAGGGCCAACCCCCCGCGCCTTCCTCAACCGCTGCCCCCACCGGGGTGTGGCCCTGCTGGCAACTCGCACGGCCGCCCAGAGCTGCCGGCGTCTCATCTGCCCTTACCACGGCTGGAGCTACGACCTCAACGGCCAGCTGCTGGCGGCGGCCCGGGAGGGGGAGTTTCTCGAGCCCTTCAACCGCGGCGACTGGCCGTTGCAGGAGCTGGCCTGCCGCGAGCTGGGCCCATTGATCTGGGTGGCCCTGGGACCCGATCCCCTCCCCCTGGAGCAGCAGCTCGACCTCGTGCTCGATGAGGCCGGGGACCTATTCGCCGAACCGCGCCAGCTGCTGGCCCGGGAGCAGCGCAGCCTGGCCTGCAACTGGAAGATCGCCCACGACAACACCCTCGACGACTACCACGTGGCGATCGCCCACCCCACCACCCTGCACCGGGAACAGGGACCGGTGCGCCTCTACCGCCATGCCTTCAGCCCCCACGGCACCCTGCTGGCTACCCCGACCCCCCCCGGCGGCGAGGGCGAAGCCAGCGGCACCTTCTTCACCTTCGGCCTGGCGCCCTGGACCCATCTGCTGCTCTGGCCCGATCGGCGCCTGGCCCTGATCAGCTTCCTGCCCGGGGCCGAGCTGGATCAGTGCACGATGGAGGTGTGGCTGTTCGGGCCTGCGGAGGCGGCGGACACCGCCAGCAGCTGGATGGCGGCGATGCAGGGCTTCCTGGAGGAAGACCGCCACCTGGTGGAATCGGCCCAGCGGGGCTACGCCAGTGGCCTGACGCCCGGTCCTCCCCACCGCCTGGAGCAGCGCATCCTCCAGTGGCAGGCGCTGTACCGCCGTTTGCTGGAACTGGAGCACTGGCAGCCGCCCGGGGAGGCAGCCCCGCACGTCACCAGTCGACCTGATGGCGCAGCCACTGCGCCATCGCCGTGTTGAGCACGAGCAGGTCGGCGACCGGCTCGCGGGTGAAGGGCAGCTGGGGTAGGTAGCCATCGGGCCCGAATTCAGGAGTGATGGTGAAGGGGCCCTGGCTGGCGCTGGAGCGCTCGCGGGCAAACAGCTGCCAGCAGCGCCGATGGGCCTCGAGGGCCTCACCCCATTCCGGGGCGAAGGGGTGGCCCACCGAGGGGCCCTGGGCATGGCCGACCCGGGCGTGGATGTGGTCGACCCGGGCCGCCATCGTGCGCACGGGCTCCAGCTCCGGCGTCATCAGCCGCTCGGCCACCGCACACCAGTGGCTGAGGTCGGCGGTGAGGCGCAGGCCGGGGAAAGCCTCCAGGTAGGGCTGCAGCAGCCAGGGGCTGTAGAAGCTGCGGGAGCGATGGGTTTCGAAGCTCACCGGCAGCCCGCAGGCCTCCGCCAGGGCCAGGGCCTGGCGCCAGAAGGCCTCCTGCACGGGCCAAGGCCAGCTGTCACTGCCGGTGAGCACGGTCACCCGCAGGGGGCGCAGGGCCGGCGCCTGGGACAGCTGCTCCTCCAGCTCCCGCAGGTGCTGCTCTGGCGTACAGGCCAGGTCGGGCACGTAGTCGCCGCCGGTGAGCAGCTCCAGCACCAGCTGCAGGCCCGCCGCTGCCAGCTGCTCAGCCACGGCGCAGGCAGCCAGGACCGCCAGGGCCGGATGGCGCAGGTTCACCTCCAGGCCATCGAAGCCCTGCCGCACGGCGGTGGTGCAGGCGGCGGCGAGATCAGCCTCGAACCCCCAGAGGCTGAACATCAGCAGGGGCCTGGATCCACACGCGGCAGCGGCAGCGGGCAACGTCAGCTGTCGAGGGTGAACTCACCGGGCTGAATGCCCAGGTACACGGCCTCCTTGAACAGCGCCTGCTTGGCCACCGCATCGCCGCGCTCCTCGGCGCTGCGGTAACGGCTGCGCAGCGATTCCACCAACGCCTGCCGACGGGGATCTGGGCCGGGGGTCAGGCCCTCGGAACGCTCAGAGCGGGCATCGGCTCGCGAATCGCCAGGCACCATCTACGGCAGGCGCGGACGCCGGCAATCTAGGCAGCCTCCAGCGCCGTGGGCCTGGCCTGGTCGCAGCAGATGGTCACATCGCCTACCGAAGACGGGTGGGGGCAGCTGGTGGGATGGCAGGACCACCCCGCTGCCGTCCGTGGACGCCTCCGCCACACCCGCCACCCCCCTCCCGGCACCCCCCGTGCAGCCGCGCTCCGGCCTGATTCCGCGCGCCGAGCTGGCTGCCCTCAACCAGCTGCGGGATGGCCCCGCCTGGATTCGCCTGGCCAGCCACCTGCTCACCATCGCCGCCGGTGGACTCGCCTGGGGGCATCAGAGCTGGCCGCTGCTCCTGCGCCTGGTGGGTCTGGTGGTGGGCGGCCTGGGCCTGGCCACAAGCTTCGCCGGCCTGCACGAATGCAGCCACCGCACGGCGTTCAGGACACGGGCGCTGAACGACGGCGCCGCCTGGCTGCTGGGGTTGCTGAGCTTCTACAACGCCACCGCCTACCGCCGCTACCACCAGTGGCACCACCGCTACACCCACCAGCCCGGGCTGGATCCGGAGCTGGACGACCCGGTGCCCACCACCGCGGCGGCCTACCTGCTGGAGATCAGCGGCTGGCACTGGTGGAGCGGCAAGCTGACCAGCTTCGCCCGCCTGCTCTGGGGTGATCTCTCGGCGGTGCCCTATTTCAATGCCGAGGTGATCCCGGCGGTGCGCCGCTCGGCCTGGCTGCAGGTGGGGGTGTATCTGGCCCTGGCCGCCGTGTCGCTGGTGGGGGGCACTGGCTTTCTGCTCTGGTTCTGGCTCCTGCCCCTGGCGGTGGGCCAGCCCTTCCTCCGCTTCGTGCTGCTGGCCGAACACAGCGGCTGCAGCTACTCCACCAACGGCACCGCCAACACCCGCACCACCCTCACCCTCTGGCCGGTGCGCTGGCTGATGTGGAACATGCCGTTCCACGCCGAGCACCACCTCTACGCCTCGATCCCCTTCCACGCCCTGCCGGCCGCCCACACCCACCTGGCCCCCCACCTGCGGCACATCGATCCGGGCTACCTGGCAGTGCACCGCCAGCTGCTTGCCAACCTGCCGGCCCTGGCCCTGCCCAGCAGCGGCCCCCAGCGAGCATGAGTGCCCCAATATCCGCGGGCCCCGCGACCAGCCCCCTCCGAAGCGAACGGCTTCACCATCCCCTCGGCGACTGGCCCCTCGGCTGCGGCCACACCATCACCGACGCCCAGATCAGCTATGTCCAGCTCGGTGAACTCAACGCCGAGCGCTCCAACCTGATCCTGGTGCCCACCTCCTACGGCGCCCGGCCCGAGGACCTGGCCTGGCTGGCCGGGCCAGTGCTTGATCCCGGGCGCTGGTGCATCGTGATCGCTGGCCAGTTCGGCAACGGAGCCTCCAGCAGCCCGAGCAACAGCGCCATGGGGCTGGCGGAGCAGGGCTGGGTGGTGCAGCACCGCGACAACGTCGCCGCCCAGCGCCATCTGCTGCGGGAGGTGTTCGGGGTGGAGCGCCTGCCGCTGATCTACGGCTGGTCGATGGGGGCGCAGCAGGCCTACCAGTGGGCCGTGGACCACCCGGAACGGGTGGAGCGCATCTGCTGCGTGTGCGGCACGGCGCGCACCTCCCCCCACAACCGCCTGTTCTGTCTGAGCCTGCGCCAGGCCCTCACGGCCGATCACCACTGGACCGGCAGCGGTTTCGCTGCCGACCCGGCGCAGGGGCTGCGCACCTATGCCCTGATCTACGCCAGTTGGGCCGCCAGCCAGCCCTTCTTCCGCTCGGTCGCCGAGCCGATCGAGCAGCACGTGGAGCAGCAGTGGCTGCCCCACTACCGCCGCCACGACCCGCGCGACCTGATCGCGATGCTCGACACCTGGCTCGCCCATGACGTGGCCCCCGGCGGCGATCTCGCCGAAGCCCTCGCTGGCATCCGGGCCCGCACCGCTGTGGTGGCCGGCAGCCACGACCTCTACTTCACCCCCGACGACCTGGCAGCCGAAGCGGCCGCCATCCCCAGCGCCCACTTCCACCTGATCGAGTCGGAACTGGGCCACCGCGCCGGCAACCCCCACAGCAGCCCAGCAGAACAGCAGCGACTGCGCGCGATCGTCGATGCCCTTCTGGCCAGCGAGCCAGCGCTCTGAGCTCCAACCTCCCCCACACCCCATTCCCCGCCAACCCCGCCGGCATGTCGCAGCCCTCATCCGATCTGAGCCAGCACCTGCAGGAGCTCAACTTGCAGTTCGTGCTGGTGTCGTTCACCGACCTGTTCGGCATCCAGCGGGCCAAGCTGGTGCCCGCCTCCGCCATGGCGGCGATGGCCAGCGATGGCGCGGGCTTTGCCGGCTTCGCCGCCTGGCTCGACCTCTCCCCCGCCGATGGCGACGTGCTGGCCGTACCCGATCCGGCCAGCCTCACGGCCCTGCCGTGGCAGAGCGGCGTGGGCTGGATGGCGGCTGAGCTCACCCTCAACGGCGCGCCGATGGCCCAGTGCCCGCGCCGGCTGCTGCGCCTGCAGCAGGAGAAGTCCGCCGCCCTCGGCTTCGAACTGCGCAGCGGCGTGGAGGCGGAATTTTTCCTGCTAAGCCCCGACGGCGCCGCCATCGCCGATCCGGCCGACCACCAGGAGAAACCCTGCTACGACCAGCTGGCCCTGATGCGCCGCTTCGGCCTGATCGGGCCCTTGCTCACGGCGATGGAGCAGCTGGGCTGGGGCCCGTACCAGGCTGACCACGAGGATGCCAATGGCCAGTTCGAGATCAACTGGACCTTCGCCGAGGCCCTCACCACCGCCGATCGCCATGCCTTCTTCAAGGTGATGGTGAAGGCGATGGCCGAGCAGCAGGGCCTGCGCGCCAGCTTCATGGCCAAGCCCTTCGCCGCCCTCACCGGCAACGGCTGCCATACCCACCTGTCGCTGTGGGGAGCCTCAGGCTGCCCGGACGCCGGCCGCAACCTGTTCCACGAACCCAGCGGCGCGCTGGGGCTGTCGGCGCTGGCCTACCAGTTCCTGGCCGGCCTGATCGCCCACGCCCCGGCCCTGTGCGCGATCACCAACCCCACGGTGAACAGCTACCGGCGCCTGGCGGCCCCGCCCACCACCTCCGGCGCCACCTGGAGCCCAGGCGGCATCAGCTACACCGGCAACAACCGCACCCACATGGTGCGCATCCCCGACGGCCAGCGCCTGGAGCTGCGGCTCCCCGACGGCTCCGCCCATCCGTACCTGCTGCAGGCGGCGATCCTGGCGGCGGGACTCGATGGCATCACGCGCCAGCTCGAGCTCGGCCCCCGCCGCGACAACGACAACTACGCCAATCCGCTGGGCCCAGGCGAATGCCGGCGGCTGCCCGCCGACCTGGGCGAAGCGCTCGACGCCTTCGCCGCCGACACGCAGCTGCGCCAGGCCCTGGGCGAGGAGTTCTGCAGTGCCTACGAGCACCTCCGCCGCCGTCAGTGGCAGCGCGAACGGGGCGACATCAGCGACGCCGAGCGCCGCTCAAGCCTGGATTGCTGAGCCGGCGCAACGGCCTTTGACCTGCGAAGCAAACCGTGATCTGAAAGCATCCCTGTGATCAGGTCACCCTGCCCTTGGAGTCAGTAGAAGTCTGTCTCAATAGCCCTGGCCAGGTGGTCACGCCTGCTGCTGCAAGCGATCCGATCGCTTATCTCAAGGCACTGCCTTCACCGGATGTGCTGCGACTTCAGCTGACACCAACGGTGGATGAGGTTGGTAACGATCCTTTCGATCCTGACAAACGACTGGCCTCATGCAGCAACACTGCCGCAAGTCCGCAGTAGAAGCACATCGAGAGATTGCGCACTTAGACATGCTAAATAAAGTTTGGTTTACAACCATTAATTGGACAATGAAATCAGCATCCACTTGCAACTACATCTTTCTCGGCGCAGCAGGCGCAAGCTGCGGCAGATGCTCGCTTGAGACGCTGAATTGTGGCCCCGAACGCTGGCTGGAACCTAGACAGTGAATGGGCAATTCAAGTTGCCTAGTTTCTCATTCCTGGAGATCTATTCATGTCCGCTCTGACTCTTCTGGCTGATCTTGACGCTTCGCAGCTCAACGGCGGTAGCAATGGTGGCTGGGGCCGTCCTCGTCAACCCAAGACCGGCTACCGCAGCACCTCCATCAAGTCGGCGAAAACCTTTTCGGCGCAGGGCAATGTGTCCAACAACCTGGCCCTGGGCCTCGGCATCGGTGGCCTGGGCTTCGCCAACGCCACCAGTGAGCAGGAGAACGTGGCCTTCATTGGCACCGTGGCTGCCTGAGCGCCGGTTCATCAGCACAGACCGACCTCCTTATTCCTCAACATGACAAGCATCACCCATCTCGACGATCTGAACTGCCAAGCCCTTACAGGCGGCAGTGGCAAGCTCCCAACCTACAAACCGATGGTCTGCCGCCCTAAATGTCGGCCCTACCACATGTCCACCAAGCATGTGTCCATGGCGTCAACCTATAGTGCACAGGGCAACTATGCCTCCAACACTGCACTTGGCCTTGGGCATCTGGCAGGCTTTGCCAACGCCGAGTCGTTCCAGAGCAACGTTGCCAACATCATCACCACGGCGGGTTGAGCAGCCATGGAAATAATCACCGATACCCAAGCTGAATCCCTACGAGGTGGGCGATTGTTCTCCATCACCGTGGCTCCCACCATCGTGGTGAGCAATGCCATCAGCACTGCTCTGCAGGGCAATGTTGGCAATGCCTTCGCCTTGTCTGGCTTTGGTCCGGCTAATGCCGCCGTGGGCCAGCTCAACGGGCTGCTGAGCTTCACTGCGTCAGCTGCCTAACAACCCTCTCGGCGCCGGCAGCTTTCGCGGCTGGCGCCTTTCTTGCTCTGCTTCCTGGGCACTGCCTGATGTGCATGGCATCTTGATCAGTTTCTTGTCTTCTCAATCACGTTTTAATCCATGCAGGTTCTCTCCGAACTCCAGGCTGAACAGCTCTGTGGCGGTCACCGGGGCTGGGGGATGGGTCATTTTGGGCGGCAGCACTTCGGCCCTGGCCGTGGCCATCGCCCTGTGATTGGTGGCGGTAGCAGCATGTTCTCTATTCAGTCGATCCTGAACATCGTGAATCAGATCAATGTGTCCATCAATGTTGCCTTCGGTGGCGGCACCGTCCACAACAGCCAGCTGAACGCCCTCACGATGAAATCAACCATGTGAGTTCAGGCCGTTCATCCGACGTATTGGGCCCACCAATACCTTGAACCCACTGATGCATTGGGACCACTATTTCATTGGGTCATCGGTTTCTCTTTTGATGGCATTTCCTCTGGTGATCGCTGATTCTCTCCAACCCCTATCCTTGCGCGCACTTTGGCGGCGGCTACCAAACTGGTTTGGCCTTCCCCGGGCCAAGGGCTTTCCCTGCGTGCGCCAGCACAACGAGGAAGACTGCGGCGCGGCCTGCCTGGCCACGGTGTGTGCCCAGCACCGGGCCCAGGTTTCCCTGGGCTGGATACGGCACCTGGTGGGCACCTCCCGGGAGGGAACCACGCTGCTTGGGCTCAAGCGCGGAGCAGAAAAGCTGGGCTTCCAGGCCCAGGCCGCCAAGGCCGACCCCACTCTGCTCAACGATCTGCAGGCCCTGCCCCTGCCGATCATCTGCCACTGGCAGGGTTGCCACTGGGTTGTGCTGCACGGCGCCAGGGGAGATCAACTGCTGGTGGCCGATCCGGCCGTGGGCCTCAGACGCCTCACCCGCGAGCAGTTTCTCGCCGGCTGGGCCAACGGTGTGGTGCTGCTGCTTGAACCGGATCCGGCCCGGTTCCCGGTGAGCCACCAGCAGAGCCAGAGCTGGCGCAGCGGCCAGGGCCTGGCAATCGTGCCCCGGCTGCTGCAGCCGTTTCGAGGACTCTTGCTGCAGGCCCTCGGGCTGAATCTGGCCATCGGCGTCCTGGCCCTGGCCATGCCCCTGTTGATGCAGATCCTTACCGACGACGTGCTGGTGCGCGGCGACGGCGAAATGCTGCGCAGCCTGGCGATCGGCATCCTGCTGTTGTTTGTGTTCCGCGGCCTGCTCAACCTGCTGCAGGGGGTTCTGGTGGGCCATTTCGGCCAGAAATTGCAGCTGCAGATGGTGCTGCACTACGGCCAGCACCTGCTGCGGCTGCCCCTGAGCTATTTCGAGAGTCGGCGCAGCGGCGAGGTGGTGAGTCGCCTGGATGACATCCAGCGACTCAATGACCTGGTCGCCAATGTCACCCTGGGATTGCCGGGCCAGTTCTGCATAGCCCTGGTGTCCCTGATCTGGATGTGGCAGTACAGCGGCTCCCTCACCCTGGCAGCCCTGGCCGGCTACGGGCTCGTGGTGGCCACCCAGCTGGCCGTGCTGCCGGCGCTGCACCGCCGCACCCAGCAACTGCTGGTGCAATCGGCCCACAACCAGGGATTTCTGGTGGAGTTGTTCAGCGGCCAGGCCCTGCTCAAGACCACCCAGGCCACGCCCCAGGCGTGGCAGGAATTTCAGCGGAACCAGGGGAGGATCGCTCGCCAGGCCTGGGGTGTGGGCCTGCTGGATCTGCAGACCAGCACTGCCACGGGCTTCCTGGGCCAGGCCATCGGCATCGGCCTGCTCTGGTACGGCAGCATGTTCGTGCTGCAGCAGCAACTGAGCATCGGCCAGCTGCTGGCCTTCAACGGCATGGGCGCCAATGTGCTCGGCTTCCTGGCCGGCCTGGGCGGTGTGAGCCAGGAGCTGATCACCTCCCGGGTGGTGATGGCCCGGCTGGACGATGCCCTGCAGCACCCCCTGGAAACCGAAACCGCCAGGGGAACGCAGCAGGCCCTGATCCCCGCCGATGCCGACATCGTGTGTCAGGAGGTGAGCTTCCACCACCCAGGACGGGCGGCCTTGCTCGACCATCTCAACCTGCGCATCCCCGGAGGCCTGACCACGGCCCTGATCGGTGAATCGGGCTGCGGCAAGAGCACCCTGAGCAAGATCATCGCCGGGCTGTACACCCTGGAGAGCGGCTCGATTCACTACGGCCCGTTCAGCGGCAAGGACCTCAGCCTGGAGAGCCTGCGCCAGCAAGTGGTGCTGCTGCCCCAGCAGGACACGTTCCTGAACCGCTCGATCTTCGAGAACTTCACCTTTGCCTATCCCCATCTCGGCTTTGCCGAGATCGTGGAGCTCTGCCGCCTCACCCTGGCCGACGACTTCATCCGCGAACTGCCCGACAGCTACGGCACGGTGCTGGGGGAGTTCGGCGCCAACCTCTCCGGTGGCCAGCGCCAGCGCCTGGCCCTGGCCAGGGCGCTGGCATCGGACCCGCCGGTGCTCCTGCTGGATGAATCCACCTCCGCCCTCGACCCGGTGCTGGAAGCCCGGTTGATGGATCGGCTGCTCGAGCACCGCAAGGGCAAGACCACGATCCTGGTGAGCCATCGCCCCTCGGTGATCCTGCGCGCCGACTGGGTGGTGTTCATGGAAAAGGGCGCAGTTCGCCAGCAGAGCCATCCCCGCGACCTGCGCGACCACCGCCAGGTGTCCCCCTACCTGCACGCCGCCTGATGACACTGCCGACACCAGCCAACAGCACCCCCGCCGGCAAGCTGAGCACGCCGGTGCTGCCACCGGCGCTGATGGTGACCACCGCCGACGACTTCCTGCCCCAACCCGGCCCCTGGGCTTCCGGTCTGGGCCGGTGGTTGCTGGCCATGTTGGTGCTGGGCGGGGGCGCGCTCACGGTGTGGCCGATGCGCGAAACCGTGCGGGCCGATGGGGCCGTGCGGCCGAGCGGCGAAAACTCGGTGGTCCAGAGCGAACAGGGGGGAACCCTGCAGCGGGTGCTCGTTCAGCCCAATCAGAGCGTGCGCGCCGGCAGCCTGCTCGCGGAATTCGACAACCGCTCCCTGCAGCTGGAGCGCCAGCAGGTGCAGCAGGAACAGGAAGCCCTGCGGCGTCAGCTCTCCATGGCCCGCGGTGAACAGCAATCCCTGGCGGCCCAGGCCGTTGCCCTGCGGGACGTGAACCAGTCGCTCACCCAGGCGTCGAGGCAAGGGGTTGCCCAGGCCCGCACCACCCTCGACTTCGAACGCGGTGAGCTGGAGCGCTACCGCTCCCTGGCCGCGGAAGGGGCGGTGCCACGCAGTGTGGTGGAGGAGCGCCAGGCCCGGCGGATCGTGACGGAGTCGGAAGTGCTCAAGGCCCTTCAGGGGGTAGCCGAGCAGGAGGCGCGCGGCGTGAGCGAACTGGCACGGCTGCGCCAGGCCGAATTTCAGGCGCGCTCAGCCGCCGATGAGCTGCACAAGCAGGTGCTGCAGCGCCAGACCCGCCTCAGCCAACTGGAACGGGCCATTGCCCAGACCCGGGTGCTGGCGCCGCTGGATGGTTCGGTGGTGAGCACGGCCCTGCGCCATGCCGGCCAGGTGCTGCAGGCCGGCGAACCCCTGGCCGTGATCGCCCCGCAGTCGGCCCCCCTGGACGTGCGCCTGCAGGTGCCGCCGGAGTCGATCAGCCAGGTGAAACCGGGCCAAGCTGCCACAGTGAGGATCTCGGCCTGCCCCACCGCTGAATTCGGCGTGCTGCCCGCCCGGGTGGAGAGCATGGCAGCAGACGTGCAGGCCCGCCAGGAGGACAGGCCCAGCAGCTACGAGGTGGTGCTGAAGCCCGAACGGCGGGAGCTGCGCGGCCGCAGCACGACCTGCGCCCTGCGCCCTGGGATGGCGGTGGTGGCCGATGTGGTCACCCGCCGCACCACGGTGCTGATGCATCTGCTCAACAAGCTGCGGCTCGGCGGCTGACGTGCGCGGCAGAGACAAAAAGGCGCAGTTCAGCAAAACCGCGCACTCCTACGCAGAAGCCCACCTCAAAAGGCTCCAAGGCCCAGCCGCAGCGGGCAGGATCAGGACGCCGTTGCAGGAGTGACTTGATGGCTGAAGCCCATGCCGAAACGAGCAGCCTGGCCAGCGACCGAGGAGGCCTGTTGTTCCGCAAACCCAGGCGCATCACCGTCACCTTGCCGGATCAGATCTATCGAACCCTGCTGGAGCGCAGTACCAGGGAAGGACGCTCCATCTCCAATCTGGCCGCCTATCTGCTGGAACGCGCCGTGGCCGGTGAGAAACAGGCAGAAGAGGGGCTCGTTGAGCGGCCGATTCAGCAACCGGTTCCAATCGCGGCAGATCGAAGGCTGATGTCCTGAATCAGCATCCCCGGCAATGGGCTGTGCATACGGTGTGATTGACCTCACCCTCACTGAACGGCACCATGAACCTCACCCGCTGGGAACCCCTCAATGAGATCGAATCACTGATGGATCGGCTGCTGAACTGGCAGCTGTTGCGTCCCCAGTCGTCGCTGTCGGTGATGGCCCAGAGCCCCAGGCTCGACATCATCGAGGCTGACGACGGCTACGTGTTCAAAGTCGACGTTCCTGGTATGGAAAAGCAGGACCTGACGGTTTCCGTTGAAGGCAACATGCTCACCATTGCCGGCGAACGAAAGCTCGAGCGCGAGGACAGCAAACCCAAATTCTTCCGGGTAGAACGCTTGTACGGTCGCTTCAGCCGTTGTTTCTCGCTCCCAGACGATGCCGAAGCCGGCTCCGTGCATGCCCACTGTGAGAAGGGGGTGTTGACGGTGGAGGTTGCCCGCAAGGACGGCGTGCACCCATCCCAGGCGACAGCCATCCCGGTGGAGTGAGCTGATGAATACCCGCCATTGCCACACCTGCAACTACTGGGACACCGCCCAAAGGCTGGAGCGCACCAACTTCGGCGACCTGGCTCCATGCACCCGTTCGGCTCCCAGCCACTACAGCGTCGCCAGTGTGCTGCTGCGCTGGAGCTCCCAGGTGGTGCGTCAGCCGAATTGCGGCAATCTTACTGCTGAAGCGGCTGGTGAACTGCAGATACCGATCGCAATCTGGCCCTACACCACTGCCAATCATGTTTGCGGTGATTACCTTCCCTGCGACCTGGAAGAGAATGCACGCCGCAACAAGCTGCGCGCTGCACCGGTTGCCTGAGCTGTATCTCAGCTCTCATCTGTAGCGCAGCCGCCGCTGATTGCAGCGGAACAGCTCTGAACACGCTGCAGGTCAATCAGGGGGCACTCGCATCCTGGAGCATGACATCGCCACACAACTGGTCATGATGTCCGACGCACTGGGTGACTATCTCAACTCCATCAGCCGGGTGCCCCTTCTCACCGGTGAAGAAGAACTCCATCTCGGTCGGCTTGTTCGAGAATGGCAAGATCACGAGAATGCCCCAGCTGCTGTGGCCCGCAGGGGCAAACGGGCTCTGGATCGAATTGTGTCCGCCAATCTCCGATTGGTGGTGAGTGTGGTGACGCGCTACCGAAGACGCTTCGCCCATCTGGCCATTGAACCGATCGACCTGGTGCAGGCCGGCAATATCGGCTTGATCCGGGCGGTGGAGAAGTTCGACCCCAAGCGGGGTTACCGCTTCTCCACCTTTGCCTACTGGTGGATCCGCCAGGCGGTGAGCCGGCACATCCAGGAGGTTCACCCCACCGTGCGCGTACCGGTGGCACTGGTGAACCTGATGGGCAAGATCGAGGGGCTCTGCGACAGCGACGGCAAGCCCCTGCCGATCTCCGAGCTGTCGAGGCGCCTGGAGGAGGCGCCGCGCCGGATAGAACTGGCTCTCTCGATCCGGCAACTGAACTGCCTGGTGTCCCTCGATCAGAGCCTGGGTTCAGCGGATGCCGGCGACCTCACACTCCTGGATACGGTGACGGATGGCCATAGGCCCGAGGCGGAGGAGGATTACGCCTGGCTGCATGGTCACCTCCACCAGCTTTCCGCTCTGGAGCTCAATGTTCTGCAACAGCGCTACCGGGAAGGGCGGGGGCAATCCCTGATGCAACTGGCCAGCCAGATCGGCAAGACCCGCTACCAGGTGCAGGTGATTGAGCAGCGCGCACTCAAGAAGCTGCGTGCTGCTCTCACCCCCGTTCTCCATCCTTCGCTGGGGCTCAGGTGAGCGTCAACGGTCTGTCTTCTGCTGCTGCAGTCGCGGGTTGAGGGGCTGGTGACCATTGCCGGAAACCGGTGGCGCCAGCATCTGACCGGGAGCTGGCGACGCAAGCCTGAATCCATCATTCCGGAGGGCTTCCTCCAGGAGAAAGGCACAGAGATTGGATACCGAGCGCCCCTCCTCCTCTGAGCGGTTGAGCAGGGCTTCATGCACGTGATAGCTGAGGGTGATTGAAATACGTCTGGGCTGGCGTTGCAATACATGCAGACGATCGTTCATGAATATTCTCCAGTGATACAGGCAGTTGAGAATGCTGGCCATAGCCTTCATAGCTGCCTGCAGCGGTCGTCGATCAATACGCGATAGGTCTACATCGCTTCTGCAGCCAATAGCAGCAATTGATGCGTATCATCGCTGCTCTGCTGATTCATCCTCAGCATTCATGGTGGACTTGAGCTGTTAGTCTGAGCATCCATCCCCGATCAGATCAAAGTCAATTCCCCAACCGCTCTCAACACAGCCACTTGCGAACTGAGGGGGTGATGACTGCTTGCTGCACTGATGCGAGCTTCAAGGACTCTGTCATCGCTTTGCAAAAGGCCCATTGCGGCGACAATTCAGTTGATCCGGAAAATGAAGAACCATGCCCTGACTATGCACAAACCGCATACATGGGGAGCTGCAAACAAACAGTCACCACTGCTTCGATTCTGCGCCTAATCTGCTGCAGACGCGCGGCAGTGAGTCTGCATGTCGTTAAACCTGAGTCTAGCTGCTGCACGGGGTTGAGCACATCCTCATTCACTTCGCCAGGGTTGGTACATGTAGCGACGATTGCCTATCGAGATCCCTACGCAATAACCCAGGCTTACGGTGGGCTTGGGCCCCTGCACAGCTTCCGCAGCCTTGTGGCCGATCACCTCTGTCTCCATCGGCTGGGCTCCGTTCAGCTCAACCGCATCGCCCTCACCAGCTGCACGGCCACACCCCATCGCATCGCCATCGGTGACTCTGGCGAGCTGCACCTGCTGGTGTGCTTCGAGGGCCACAACCAGATCCAGAGCCTCTGTCATGCATCAGATGCCAAGTTCACCTCTAGAGATCTGCGCTGCAACTCCGGGAGTGTGGCGCTGCTACCGGTGGGTGGCTTTGTGGCCGAGGGTGCCCATCACCTTGCGGTGCTGCGCTTCAGCCCCACGGCTGTGGCGGCCGCAGGAGCTGCATTGGCCGGAGTGGAGGGCTGGACATCAGCTCAGAGCAGGGCCTTTGCCCTGTTTTCGCCCCGCTGCCTGCCGGCAGCGGCAGCCCAGGCCTTGGCCCTGCACAGCCTGGTTCGCTCCATGGATCAATGCCTGGGGAGCGACCCAAAGCTTGCCAGGAACCTGACCCTTGACGATGTGATCCTGCGCTTCGTGGCCGGATGGCTCATGCCGTCTCCGTGGCGGAACGGAGTGAAACGGGATGCGCAAGCCATGGCCTGCATCAGTCGCAGCCGGGACTCGTTCGACGCCCTGATCGACTACATCCGCGCCAACCTCGACCAGCCCCTGCGACTGAGCGACCTTGAGGCCCGCAGCCACTACTCCAGACGGGCGTTGCAATATGCCTTCCGCCAACGGCTGAGCGCCACCACTAAACAGTGGATCCGTGAACAGCGGCTGAGGAAGGCCGTAGCGCAGCTTGGCCAGCCAGGCCCGAAGCACTCAGTGCGCGAGATAGCCCTGGACTGCGGCTACCGCAGTTTGGGCCACTTCAGCAGCGACTTCAAGAGACTGTTTGGCTGTTCTCCCAGTGAGATGCGGGGTACAAGCTGATGGCGCAAGATCAAGGAGAGCGCACCTCCCGGGCTGGCAGTGGGGAAGCCCGCTGATCAGAACCACTCCAGTTGCGCTTCCTCGCGGCTGTTCACCCGGGCTTCGGGGGTCTGGCGCTGGAAGTCGAGACGGATGGAGCGCTCCTGCTCGCCATCGGCGGCCACGGCACGGATCGGGTAGATCTGATCGCCATCGGCGAAGGGCACATGCAGGTGGAAGGTGCCGTCGGCCTGGAGCGGCACCTGGCGGTCGCCGATGGTGAGGCTGGCGCTGGGTTCGGTGGCGCCATACACAATCAGCTCGGCGTCGGCCACCAGCCAGAAAGAGCGGGGCCGGGCCAGGCCGGCGCCGGATTCGCTGCGTCCGCTGGCCCACACACCGGCGCCTGAGGCCTGGGCCAGCTCACCGGCACCGCTCTCCAGCCCGTGGATGTGGTCCTGATACAGCTCCGACCCCACCCGCAGGCGCCGGGGACCGGCGGCCATCGCCTGCTGGTAGAAGCGCTCGTGATCCACTCCTCCAGCGTGCACCGGTAACGGCAGATCGGCCTGGGGGATCTCCACGGGAACGATGGAGAAGGGCGCGAAGCCCGGGGTCACTGCGGCGGCGAACGATTCGGCGGGCACCCGAGCCGTTGCAGAGAAGGCGAGAGACAGCCAGCCCGCGCCATCCAGGCGATAACCCAGCTCCACCCGGTAGTCGCGGTCGCTCAACGGCACCGGCAGATACCACTCACTGGCCTCGCCATTCACCACCACCTCCTGGAGGGTGTGGGGGTGGGTGGCACCGTCACTCAGGCCGGTCACGTCCGCCACCCGCAGGCACAGCTGTTGGGCGCCGGCGGCCATGGCGCGCTGGCGGTCGACGGCGCTGAGCTGCCAGCACACGGAGGCCCACTGGGGATCGCGAGGCTGGAAGCTCACCCAGCTGGCGGGCTTGGCTGCAGGGACCGCCTCCGGCACCGGCGCCACCGGGACGGCTGCCATCGGGACGGCTGCCGCCGGGACGGCCGCCACCGGAACTGAGGCCCGAGCTTGCTGGGGCGCCGGGGCGGCTGAACCGAGAACCTGCTGGAGAGAGTCCAGCAGCTGGGAGCGGCTCATGGCGCTGTAGGTGCTTCCCAAACCCAGCTGCCGTGCCAGTTCGCGCAACTGGACCATCGTCCGGGACGCCAGGGAGAGCAAGGTCTGGCCAGCGGAGCTCTGATCGGCAGACATGGGCGTGATCGGCCGTAATTATGAAGAAATAATCACGCACCAGCTCCGGGCGCGACCGTCTCTGTCATGGGACACGCATACAGGAAGCCAGACCCGGGCGTCGCGCGACCAACCGTTGGAACCGTTACCCACGGAACGGCCGGCCGCCCATAGGGTCATTTCAGCGCCAAGCCAACCCAACCCCCACCGTTCTGTGGAGCGCTTCTTTCTGGAGCTGGATCCGCCCGAAGAGGCCATGCGCAGCTGGCCCCAGGTGGTGGTCGTGGGCGGCGGATTCGCCGGGCTGAAGATCTGTCACGTCCTGGCCCGCCAGCCGGTGCGGGTCACGCTGATCGACAAGCGCAACTTCAACCTCTTCCAGCCTCTGCTCTACCAAGTGGCATCCGGCCTGGTCTCGGAGGCGGACGTGGCCTCTCCCCTGCGCCAGATGGTGGGCCATGCGCCCAACGTGCAGATCCTGCTGGGCGAGGTCACCGACATCCTTCCCGACGAGCGCCGGCTGGTGCTCAACGGCCAGCATTTCAGCTACGACCAGCTGGTGCTGGCCACGGGCTCGGGCAGCACCTATTTTGGCCGGGAGGAGTGGCGGCCTCTGGCGCCGCCGATGAAGATCCTGGAGCACGCCGATGAGATCCGGCGGCGGTTGCTGATGGCCCTGGAGGAGGCCGAGCAGACCAGCGATCCCAACCGCCGCGCCTTCCTGCAGACCGTGGTGGTGGTGGGGGCCGGGCCAGCCGGCTGTGAGCTGGCCGGCTCGTTGATCGAACTGATGCACCGCGCGGTGCAGCGGGATTTCAAGCAGCTCCGCCAGCAGGACTGTCGCGTGGTGCTGGTGGACCTGGTGGAGCGGGTGCTGCCCACCATGGCCGAACCCCTGTCCGCCGCAGCCGCCGCCCACCTGGAAGATGCCGGCGTGGAGCTGCGGCTCGGCCTGAGGGTGGACGGCATCGCGCCAGGACGGGTGAGCCTCAGTGGCTCTACAGGCGAGCAGGACCTGGATGCGGCCACGATCTGCTGGACGGCCGGCGTGCGCGCCTCCCGCCTGGGTCGGCTGCTCAGCGAGCGCACCGGCTGCAGCGTGGACCGGGGCGGTCGCCTGGTGGTGGAGCCAGACTTCTCGGTGTCCGGCCATCCGGAGATCCGGGCGGTGGGGGACATCTGTTGCTATCGCCACACCGACGGGGGCATCCCGCTACCGGGCATGGCCGGACCGGCGGTGCAGGCCGGCGGCTGGGTGGCCCGCGACATCCTGGCCCGCCAGCGCGGCGACACGCTGGCGCCGTTCCGCTGGCTGGATCTGGGCAGCATGGCGGTGATCGGCCCCTGGTACGCGGTGGCCGACCTGCGCGGGGTTCACCTCACGGGGGTGGCCGGCTGGCTGGTGTGGGCCCTGGCCCACCTGGCCTTCATTCCCGACACCGAGAACCGGATCGCCCTGTTCAGCAAGTGGATGTGGCAGATCGCCACCCGCCAGCGCACCGCCCTGTTGATCACGGGCAGGCCCGACCAGCACCTGGGGGTGGATGTGGGCCTGTTCCGGGCCGAGCGGCCTGCAGCCCCAGGGGTCAGCGAGGCTGCCTGAATCAGGCGGCGCCGGGGTTGGCGATCGGGTCGAGGGTGATCTGCTTGCGGCCCAGTCTGATCTCGAACTGGTCGCCGGGCTGGAGACCGAGCTGGGCGGTGTAGGCGCTGCCCACCATCAGGTTGCCGTTGAACTGCACCTTGGTGAAGTAGCTGAGCTTGCGGCCGGCCTGGCCCCGTCCCCGGCTTGCGCCGCCCAGATCCATGCCCTTGGCCTCAAGCAGCGCCTCATAGAAAGCGGTGAAATTGAGACGCTCGGAGCCGTCCTTCTTAGTGCTCACAAAGCCACAGGCCCGTACCAGGTCCGATTTGGAGGCATCGCCCAGTTCCTTGACCTTGGCGAGCAGCTCGGGGCCGGTGAGCATCGCTTTCAACTCAAAATGGTTATGACATCAACTTAACGTCTCTGTCCACCAAGCAGTATGGCGACAGTCATCCCCGGCAACGCTTCTGCAGCAGAGCTGATGCCGTTTCACGGCAATGGCGCAGCAGAGCTGCAGCGAGCAGTCGCGTAAACCGGCCTTCATGAACAGCCGTTGCCGGAGATGAAGAGCCATGTGCAACAGGCGCCAGGCCCTTGCCGTTCCCCACTGGCCGGCCGATCGTGACAGCAGCGGGATTCGGAGGCTCCATCGATGGACGACACCCCCCCTGAGCACCAGCCAGGAGCGCGCTGACGATCCGGCCCC
>JBBASN010000034.1:0-21577 GCA_040399225.1 Prochlorococcaceae cyanobacterium
GATGCCGCTGGCCTGGCGGCCCTCAACGCCGAGGACTTCATCGATGCCCGTGTACAGGAGGTGGCCGACACCCTCCGCGAGGTGATCGTGGCCCAGGAATCGGAATGGTTCGGCGTGAGCGACGTGTTCCTCAATGGCAACCGCAACCCCGGGGTGCGCAGCGAGGAGACGAACCTCGGCAACCTCACCGCCGACGCCAACCTGGCCTATGCCCGCACGATCGACCCAACCGTGCTGGTGTCGCTGAAGAACGGCGGCGGCATCCGCAACTCGATCGGCCAGTCGCTGGTGCCCACCGGTTCGGTGGACGGCAAGCCGGAGCTGCTGCCCACCGCAGCGGTGTTCGACGCCCAGGGCAACGTGGTGAAGCCGGAGGGCGGCATCTCCCGCAACGACATCGCCAATGCCCTGAGCTTCAACAACGGCCTTTCGCTGGTGACCGTGACCCACGCCGAGCTCAAGGCGCTGCTGGAGCACGGCCTTGCCGCTGGCGTGAACCAGGGTCGCTTCCCCCAGGTGGGCGGCTTGGCCTTCAGCTACGACCTCAACCGTCCGGCCGGTGATCGGGTGGTGAATCTGGTGATCCAAAACGATGCCGGCAACGACCAATCCATCGTGGTGCGCAACGGCAGGTTGGTGGGCGACCCCAACCGCACCATCCGCATGGTGACTCTGGACTTTCTGGCCAGCGGCGGTGACGGCTATCCCTTTGTCAGTCTCACCAACCCCAATCGGGTGGACATCACCACACCCGACGCCCCGCGCACGGGGGTTGCCACCTTTGCTGCCAATGGCTCGGAACAGGATGTCCTGGCCGAATATCTAGCCGCGCTCTATGGCCCAGCCACTCCCTTTGCGATCGCGGACACCGATCCATCCCTGGACAGCCGCCTGCAGAATCTGGCGGCACGGACCGATAGCGTGATCACGGCCATTGCCGAACCCGAGATTTTCAGCGTTGGCGGCACCGACAGCCTCATCAGCGCAAGGGTCAGCGACAGACGACTCGTAGGCCGTGCCGAGCTGCGGCAATCGGTCGAGATCCTGATCGACAATGCCGTGATTGGCACAGCCCTAGGGAATAGAAACAATCGCTTCTCCTACAGCTTTACGGATAGTCAACTGGAGCAGCTGAATGGCCAGTCCGCCGAGGTCGTGGTGCGGCCATCCGGTGCAGCGGAGGGGATGGGCGAATCTCAGCCCTTCTCGTTCAACGTGGAGATGACGGTGGCGAGCGCCGGGAAGGATCGGTTGATTGGCAAGGCCGAGCAGACGACCTTTACTTTCAGAAGCATCGGCAGTGGAGTTCCCCGAGGCGAGCTGGCCAATTACGATGTGATTACCAACTACAAGGCTGGAGATCTGCTTGATTTCCAACGGGTTACGTCTGTAACCATCGGCGACTCGGCTGGCTCAAACAGCATCACTTCGCTTCTGGGAGAGGCCAATGAACTCACGGCGGAAGCCATTAATGCTGCACTGGGCAATGCGTTCACAGGGAGAGGAGCAACTGGCGCCTTCAGTGTGGCGGGTCTGGATGGAAGTTTCCTGGCGGTGAACAATCGCAGCAGCGGATTTGACAGCGGTGACATGCTGCTGTTTCTGGAGGGCTACCGCCCCAGTGCTACGACGCCGGTGACCTTGCTCTGATCCCGACCAAGGCTGGGGGCGGCCTGCCTACAGTTTCGCCAGCCGCCCCAGCTGCCGATGGTCGCCACTCCAGCCGCTGCAGGATCCGCCGCCACCCCAGCCGCCCCCGCGAGTGCAGCCCCCCGCCTCACCCTCCAGTGCGAGCCCATCGCGGCGGACACCACCACGATCCGCTCGCTCGACTGGGACCGCAGCCGCTTCGACATCGAGTTCGGCCTGCGCAACGGCACCACCTACAACAGCTTCCTGGTGCGGGGTGAGCGCACTGCCCTGATCGACACCAGCCACCTCAAGTTCGAGGGCACCTGGCTGCCGCTGCTGCAGGAGCAGATCGATCCGAAGGCCATCGATCACCTGATCGTGAGCCACACTGAGCCCGACCACTCGGGGCTGATCGGCCACCTGCTCGATCTCAATCCCGAGATCGAGATCGTGGCCTCCAAGGTGGCGATCCAGTTCCTCGAGAACCAGGTGCACCGGCCGTTCAAAAGCCGGGCGGTGAAGAGCGGCGAGGAGCTCGATCTGGGCACCAACCCCGAGAGCGGCGTGAACCACCGCTTCGAATTTCTGAGCGCCCCCAATCTGCACTGGCCGGACACGATCTTCTCCTTCGATCACGGCACCGGCATCCTCTACACCTGTGATGCCTTCGGCCTGCACTACTGCTCCGAGGACGTCTTCGACGTCGACCCCGGCGCCATTGCCCCGGATTTCCGCTTCTACTACGAGTGCCTGATGGGCCCCAACGCCCGCAGCGTGCTGCAGGCGATGAAGCGCATGGACGCCCTGCCCCAGGTCACCACCGTCGCCGTGGGCCACGGGCCGCTGCTGCGCGACCACCTCCCCCTCTGGCTCGACGACTACCGCAGCTGGAGCAGCGAGCGCAGCACGGGTGAGGCCTACGCGGCGGTTTGCTACGTGAGCCAGTACGGCTTCTGCGACCGGCTGAGCCAGGCCCTGGCCCGCGGCATCCAGAAGGCCGGCGCCGCCGTGCAGCTGGTGGACCTGCGCGCCACCGATCCCCAGGAGCTCAGCGCCCTTGTGGGCGAGGCCAGCGCCGTGGTGGTGCCCACCTGGCCCGCCAGCGCCGACGCCGACCTGCAGGCCAGCATCGGCACCCTGCTGGCGGCGCTCAAGCCCAAGCAATGGGTGGCCTGCTATGACGCCTTCGGCGGCAACGACGAGCCGATCGACACCGTGGCCGGCCAGCTGCGGGCCCTCGGTCAGAAGAGTGCCTTCGAACCCCTGCGCATCCGCCAGGTGCCCCAGACCGGCGACTACCAGCGCTGCGAGGAGGCCGGCACCGACCTGGGCCAGCTGCTCACCAAAGCCAAGACGATCGCGGCGATGAAGGCGCTCGACGGCGATCTCGACAAAGCGCTCGGCCGCCTGAGCGGCGGCCTCTATGTGGTGACCGCCCGCCAAAGCGATGGTGAGGGCGGCACCAGAAGCGGCGCCATGGTGGCCAGCTGGGTGAGCCAGGCCAGCTTTGAGCCGCCGGGGATCACCGTGGCCGTGGCGAAAGACCGCGCCATCGAGGCGTTACTGCAGGTAGGCGATCGCTTCGTGCTCAACATCCTTCGCGAGGACAACCACCAGCAGCTGCTGCGCCATTTCCTCAAGCGCTTCCCCCCCGGTGCCGACCGCTTCGCCGGTGTCAGCACCCTGAACGGTGTGGCTGCCGGCGGACCCGTCCTGGGAGACGCCCTGGCTTTCCTGGGCTGCCGCGTGGCCCAGCGGCTGGAGGGCCCCGACCACTGGATCATCTACGCCGAGGTGGAGGAGGGCAACGTCGCCGACACCGAGGCCACCACCGCCGTGCACCACCGCAAGGTGGGCAACCACTACTGATGGCCGCCGCCGCTGCCGCACCGGCGATCTCCAGCGACCGCCAGGTGATCCGGATTCCGCTCGACGAGGGGCTTCTCTGCCTGCGGGGCCTGAGCCCGCAGCGGCTGCGCTTCGAGGTGGAGTACGGACTGGAGCGCGGCACCACGGCCAACAGCTTTCTCTTCCTGGGCGGCACCACAGCCAGCGACCAGCACCCCGATGGCCATGCGCTGCCACCTGTGCTCGTGCACCCGCCCGGAGCTTCGTTCGCCGAGCCCTACCTGGAGCAGCTGGCGGCGCTGATCCCCGCCGAGGCTGCCCTCAAGGTGGTGGTCGGTCACGTCAACCCCAACCGGGTGGCCCTGCTCCGCCAGCTGGCGGCGCGCTGGCCGGCGCTGATGCTGGTGGCCTCCAACACCGGCGCCAAGCTGCTCACGGAGCTCTGGAGCCAGCAAAAGCCCCAGAAACCCGGCGAGGCCAGCAACGCCGCTGCCGAAGCAGCTCCACAGGCCCCGGCGATCCCGCCCCTGCCGCCGATCGACGTGGTGAAACAGGAGGCCAGCCGGCCCTTGGGCCATGGCCACGTACTGCGGCTGATCCCAGTGCCCACGCCCCGCTGGCCCGGCGGCCTGATGGCCTTTGAAGAGAGCACGGGCCTGCTGATGAGCGGCAAGTTCTTCGCCGCCCACCTCTGCAGCGAGGCCTGGGCCGAGGCCAACCGCGACAGCAGCGAGGAAGACCGGCGCTACTTCTACGACTGCCTGATGGCGCCGATGGCCCGCCAGGTGGAGGCGGTGGTGGATCGGCTCGAGGAGCTCGACATCCGCACGATTGCCCCGGGCCACGGTCCCGCCATCGCCCAGAGCTGGCGCAGCCTGCTGGCCGACTACCGCCGCTGGGGCGAGAGCACCGAGCGCGCCAGCCAGTCGGTGGCGCTGCTGTTCGCCAGCGCCTACGGCAACACCGCCGCCATCGCCGACGCCCTGGCCCAGGGGATCTCGCGCACCGGCGTGCGGGTGGAGAGCATCAACTGTGAGTTCACGCCACCCGAGCAGCTGCTGGCGGCGATCCACGGGTGCGATGCCCTGCTGATCGGCTCCCCCACCTTGGGGGGCCATGCCCCCACGCCGATCGTGTCAGCCCTGGGCACCGTACTCGCCGAGGGGGATCGGGCCAAGCCCGTGGGCGTGTTCGGCAGCTTCGGTTGGAGCGGCGAAGCCCTGGATCTACTGGAGAGCAAGCTGCGCGATGGTGGCTTCAGCTTCGCCTTTGAGCCGATCAAGGTGAAGTTCAGCCCCGATGCAGCCACGATCAAAACCATCGAGGAAACCGGCACCGCCCTGGGCCGCCAGCTCAAGGCCGCCCAGCGGCGCCAGGAGCGGCGGACGGCTGCAGGCGGCCTCAGCGAGAGCCGAACCGGCCCGGCCCTCCAGGCCCTCGGCCGGGTGGTGGGGTCGCTTTGCGTGCTCACCACAGAGAAGGGAGCGGGCGAGAGCCGCCTCAGCGGCGCCATGGTGGCCAGCTGGGTGAGCCAGGCCAGCTTCACGCCGCCGGGGTTCACGGTGGCCGTGGCCAAGGACCGGGCCGTGGAGGCCCTGTTGCACGTGGGTGATCACTTCGCCCTCAACGTGCTGGCCGCCGGCCGCGAGGGCGGGCCGATGAAGCAGTTCCTCAAGCCCTTCGCCCCCGGCGCCGACCGCTTCGCCGGCCTGGAGCTGGAGCGCAGCCCTGCCGGCCAACCGATCCTGCCGGAGGCCCTGGCCTGGCTGGAGGCCCGGGTGCAGCAGCGGATGGAATGCGGCGACCACTGGCTGCTCTACGCCAAGGTGGAGCAGGGCGGCCTGCTCGATGCCGAGAGCGTCACGGCGGTGCACCAGCGCCGCAGCGGCGCCAACTACTGACGCGTTGCTGCAGGCCGACCCCTGGCTCGCAACAACGCGTCACACAAAACCGAAGAAATCCGGAGCATTCGCCAGGCTCTGGCCGCTGCCGGGCTCTACGAATCCTTCCTTCACCACAGCCCATGGGCCTGGGCACCCCAATCCACTACCGCGGCTACCAGCTGAGCCAGGAGCGGCACCTGGGCTGGAGCGTGAAACTGCTCGCCTCGCAAGCGCGCAATTCAGGCATGGCGGATGGCTTCAGCACGCCGCCAAGATCCCTGGCGGACGCGAAGGCCCTGATCGACTGGCCGCTGGATCAGGCCGCCTGAGGGGGGGGTGGATCACTCCCGCCCATCACCTGGAAGGGCAACACCAGGGTGGCCCAGTGATCGGGGCGCTGGGGACGGCTGCGGCGAGGGCGACGCACACCGAAAGGCACACGCACCACATTGGTGCCGGCACTGTATTCAGAGCTATACCCAGTGCTGGCAGGCGTGCTCAAAGGTGAGTCGTTGTCGTTGGCGGGGCCCTTGGGGCCGCCAGCGTTGCCGTCGTTCATGGTCCCCACACAAGAAAACGAACCAGCCGGATCATGGATCAGCTGTCAAGCGGAAGGCTTGAGGCTGAACGGTGATCGCAAGAGCAAGTCCCCGCGCTGCAGTTGCAACAGATTTTGCGGGAAAAGCAAGAGCTCAAAACCAAAAAGATCCTGAGACTTGCCTCTGCAGGCCTTGCCAGTCTGCGGGATCGCCGTTCAGGCCGCGCTGGCGACCGGGGTGGCAGTGGACAGTTCGGACACTGCCAGCTCCTCCACCGATGGGCAGGTGCACACCAGATTGCGATCGCCGTAGGCATTGTCGATGCGGGCCACCGCAGGCCACACCTTGTCGGCCCGCTGGGCCTCGCCAGCGGGGAAGGCGGCCTGGCTGCGGCTGTAGGGCCTCTGCCAGTGGTCCGCCGTCACGGCGGCCAGGGTGTGGGGCGCCTGGCGCAGGGGGCTCTCCTCCATGGCCAGCTCACCCCGCTCGATCGCGGCGGCCTCGGCGCGGATGGCCACCATGGCCGCACAAAAGCGGTCCAGTTCCGCCAGCGACTCACTCTCGGTGGGCTCCACCATCACCGTGCCTGCCACCGGCCAGCTCACGGTGGGGGCGTGGAAGCCGTAGTCCATCAGGCGCTTGGCCAGGTCATCCACCTCCAGGCCGCAGCTGCGCTTGAGCGGCCGCAGGTCGAGGATGCACTCGTGGGCCACCCGCCCGCCCACGCCGCGGTAGAGCACCGGGAAGTGGGGGTCGAGCCGTTCGGCGATCAGGTTGGCGGCCAGCAGGGCCAGCTGGCTGGCCTGGCGCAGGCCCGGGCCGCCCATCATGCGGATGTACATCCAGCTGATCGGCAGGATCGAGGCGCTGCCCAGGGGTGCCGCCGCCACCGGTCCCACGGGCGAGCCCGCCACCGATCCATCGGCAGCGACGGCCGCCGCGGGCAGGAAGGGCAGCAGGTGGGCCGCCACGGCGATCGGACCCACCCCGGGGCCGCCGCCGCCGTGGGGGATGCAGAAGGTCTTGTGCAGGTTGAGATGGCACACGTCGGCGCCATAGGCACCCGGCTTGGCGAGGCACACCTGGGCATTGAGGTTGGCGCCATCGAGGTACACCTGGCCGCCGTGCTCGTGCACGCAGCGGCAGATCCGCTGGATGGCGGTCTCGAACACCCCATGGGTGGAGGGGTAGGTGACCATCAGCGCCGCCAGATCAGCGGAGTGGGCCTCGGCCTTGGCCTCCAGGTCGGCCAGATCGATGTTGCCCTGCTCATCGCACGCCACCGCCACCACCCGCATCCCCGCCATCACGGCACTGGCTGGGTTGGTGCCGTGGGCGCTGGTGGGGATCAGGCACACGTCGCGGTGGACATCGCCGCGGCTGTGATGCCAGGCCCGGATCGCCAGCAGGCCGGCGTACTCCCCCTGGGAGCCGGCATTGGGCTGCAGCGACACGCCGGCAAAGCCGGTGATCGCCGCCAGCCAGCCCTCCAGCTGCTCCGCCAGCTGGCGGTACCCCTGGGTCTGATCGGCGGGGGCGAAGGGGTGCAGCTGGCTGAAGGCAGGCCAGCTCACCGGCGCCAGTTCGGCGGCCGCATTCAGCTTCATGGTGCAGCTGCCCAGCGGAATCATGCCGTGCACCAGCGAGAGATCCCGGCTCACCAGCCGCTGGATGTAGCGCAGCAGCTCGGTTTCGCTGCGGTAGCGCTGGAACACCTCCTGGCCCAGCCAGCGGCCCTGGCGGCGGGGCACGCCAGACTCACGCCAGACCTCCTGGC
Source organism: Prochlorococcaceae cyanobacterium (assembly GCA_040399225.1). Classification (GTDB taxonomy): domain Bacteria; phylum Cyanobacteriota; class Cyanobacteriia; order PCC-6307; family Cyanobiaceae; genus NIES-981. The sequence goes on from JBBASN010000034.1 coordinate 7,680, forward strand.
AGTGCCCCGCGCTGGCAGCGGGAGCGCTGAGCAGGGAGCGGCAGGCAGCCAGGGCAGAGGCCAGTGCTGAATCGCCGGCGCTGGCCGGCGCCTGGGCGAGGGCCGTGAGCAGCCGCTCCAGCTCCGCGGCGGTGCTGCATTCATCGAGGCTGATGCCCACCCCATCGGCGAACGGCCGCAGGTTGAAGCCGCCCGCCAGGGCGGCCTGCAGCAGGCCAGCGGCGGCCCCATCACCACAGGGGACCACCAGGGTGCCGAAACCGGGCCCCGGTTCGGGCGCCAGGCCCAGCTCGGCCAGGCCGGCCGCCAGGGCCTGGCGCAGGCCAGCCACCCGGGTGGCGATGGCCGTCAGGCCCTCGGGGCCGTGGTGCACGGCGTAGAAACCGGCCATCACGGCCAGCAACACCTGGGCCGTGCAGATGTTGCTGGTGGCCTTGTCGCGACGGATGTGTTGCTCGCGGGTCTGCAGGGCGAGGCGCAGGGCCGGCTGGCCCTCGGCATCGCGGCTCTGGCCCACCAGGCGGCCGGGGATCTGGCGCTGAAAGGCCGGGCGGGTGGCGAAGAAGGCGGCATGGGGGCCGCCGAAGCCCATCGGCACGCCGAAGCGCTGGGCGCTGCCGATGGCGATGTCGGCGCCCAGCTCACCCACCGGCGCCAGCAGCACCTGGGCCAGCGGATCGATCGCCACCGCGCTCACCAGCCCCGCGTCCGCGGCGGCCCTGAGCAGGGGCTCAGGATTCCAGAGCCGGCCGCGGTTCCCCGGCAGCTGCAGCAGAAGACCGAACGCCCCCTCCGGCAGCTCCTGGGGCGCCAGATCCTCCGCGTCCACCAGCTCCAGCTCGATCCCCAGGGGCTCGGCCCGGGTCTGCAGCACGGCCAGGGTCTGGGGGAACACCTGCCGGTCCACGAGGAAGCGGCGGGCCTGGTGGTTCCTGCCCACGGCCCGGGCCAGGGCCATCGCCTCGGCGGCGGCCGTGGCCTCATCGAGCAGGGAGGCATTACTGATCGGCAGGCCGGTGAGCTCGCTGATCAGGGTCTGGAAGTTGAGCAGGGCCTCCAGTCGCCCCTGGGCGATCTCGGCCTGGTAGGGGGTATAGGCGGTGTACCAGGCGGGGTTCTCGAACACGTGGCGCTGCAGCAGTGCCGGGGTGGCCGTGTCGTAGTACCCCTGGCCGATCAGGCTACGCACCACGCGATTGCCTGCGGCGATGGCGGCCAGCTCCGCCAGGGCCGTGGCCTCGTCACAGGGCTCGGGCAAGCCCTGGCAGGCCTGCTCGGGGCTGAGCAGGATGTCGGCCGGCACCACCTGGGCGGCGAGTTGCTCCAGGGTCTCGAGGCCCAGCTCGGCGAGCATGCGCCCCTGCTCCCGGAGCCCAGGGCCGAGGTGGCGACAGGCGAAACCAGGGCGCTCGGACACGGCCTGGGCGGCGGTGGGGATCGTGCTGTCCATCAGTGGCCCTGCACCTGGGCGGCGTACTGGTCGGCATCCATCAGCGCCCCGATCTGGGCGGGTTCGCTGGGACGGATCAGCAGCAGCCAACCTTCGCCATAGGGGTCGTTCTGGAGTTCCTCCGGGTTGGCCAGCACGGCCTCGTTGCGGGCCTCCACCACACCGCTCACCGGCGCCAGGAGATCTTCCACCGCCTTCACCGATTCCACGCTGCCGAAGCTGGCCCCCTGGCGCAGCTCGGCACCCACCTCGGGCAGCTCCACGAACACGATGTCGCCCAGCTGGTCGACGGCAAAGGCGCTGATGCCGAGACGGAAACGCTCGCCGTCGGGGCGCAGGTACTCATGACTGTCCGTGTAGCGGCAGTCGGCGGGGAACGGGAGCGCCATGGGCGGTGGAGCTGGGTGCAGCGATGGGCGTCAGTCTGTCGGAAGGAGACCGAATTCGAGCAGCGCCGTCAGGGCCCGCTGCAGGGCGAGGGCGGCATGGGCCCTGTGGCTGCCCCCCTGGGCGTAGAGCACGTAGGGCTCCCGCAGGGGCCCGTCGGCCGAAAACTCGCTGGTGCTGCCGTCGATGAAGGTGCCGCCGGCCATCACCAGCTCGCTGGCATAGCCGGGCATCGGCGCCGGCACCGGATCGAGGTAGGAGCCGATCGGAGAGGTGGCCTGGAAGGCGCGGCACACCGCCTTGAGCCGCTCCGGGCTGCCCAGCCGCACTGCCTGGATCACGTCGCTGCGCTCGGCCCCGGGCAGGGGATTGACGGCAAAGCCCAGATCGCTGAACACCCGGGCGGTCAGCTCGCTGCTGATCAGCGCCTCGGCCACCATCTGGGGCGCCAGGAACAGCCCCTGGAACAGCAGCCGGTTGAGATCGAAGCTGGTGCCCCCCTCGCTGCCGATGCCCGGGGCGGTGAGCCGGCAGCAGGCCTGCTCCACCAGCTCGGCCCGGCCGGCCACGTAGCCGCCGGTGGGTGCGATCGTGCCGCCCAGGTTCTTGATCAGCGAGCCGGCGATCAGATCGGCGCCCACGGCGGTGGGCTCCTGGTCCTGCACCAGCTCGCCGTAGCAGTTGTCCACGAACACCACACAGCCCGGCTGGAGTGCCTTCACCCGCTCCGCCAAGCGGCCGATCTCCGCCACCGGCAGCGACGGCCGCCAGCTGTAGCCGCAGCTGCGCTGGATCAGCACCATGCGGGTGGGCACCGCCAGGGCGTCCTCCAGGCCGGCCCAGTCGATACCGCCATCGGCCAGCAGATCCAGCTCGGCGTAGGTGATGCCGAACTCGGCCAGGGAGCCCTGGCCGCTGCCACGGATACCGATCACCTCCTCCAGGGTGTCGTAAGGCCGGCCGGTGAGGGCCAGCAGGCGGTCGCCGGGGCGCAGCACGCCATAGAGAGCGGCGGCGATGGCGTGGGTGCCGCTCACGAACTGCAGCCGCACGGCGGCGGCCTCAGCCTGCAGCACCCGGGCAAACACCCGGTCGAGCACCTCGCGGCCCTGATCGCCGTGGCCGTAGCCGCTCACCGAGGCGAAGTGCTGCACCCCCACCCGCTCGGCGGCGAAGGCGGCCAGCACCCGCTCCAACCGCCGGCCCACCCCGGCGGTGTGGGCCTCGGCCAGGGGTGCGATCGCCGCCTGGGCGGCGGCCACCTGCTCGGCAACACGGCAACCGGGACTGGACTGGGGGGACTGCAAGGCAGGTGTGGGAGTGGGCAGTGCCGCCATCGTGCCCGTCAGTGCCGCTGGGTCAGCTGGGCGCGGATTGCGGCGGTCAGATCGTCCTCGCCGGCGGCGGGCCAGCCCCGGGCCTGCAGCGTGCTGGCCCGCTGGCGCAGCAGCTCCAGAAACTGATCGGGCGCCAGCTCGCCGTCACCAGCGGCGCCGAGGGTCGCCAGGGTGCGGCGCAGTTCGGGCAGCTCCGCATCCAGCTCGGCGGCGCTGAAGTCGCGCTGGCCGGCCATCACCTCGGCGAAGCGCTCACGCCGCTGGCGCTTGGCCACCGGGTAGGCCGCCAGCACCTGCTCCCGGCACAGCCGCCAGGGGCGGCCGGCCGTGAGCAGCTCGGCCAGGGCGGCACTGAGGGCACCGGCCTCCGCGTCGGCGATGCGCAGGTCGAAGGCCGTCGGCGGCTGGCGCACCCCCACGAAGATTTCCAGCAGCTCGCCCGGGCCGAGCACGGGCTCACCGGGGGCCTGCACCGGCTGGGCCGCCCCCTCCAGGGCCACCAGCAACTCCGGATGGTCCTCCAGCTCCTGGCGCAGGCCAGGGGAGAGCCCGCCGCCGGCCGCCTCCCGGGCCAGCAGCTGGTTGATCCGCCCCAGGACCAGGAACACCTCGGGGCCAGGGGAGGCGAGCTTGCCGTTGCGCAGCATCGACAGCTGAGAGTTGTGCAGCCGGCCGAGGTCGAGGGCTTCGGCGAGGGCGGGCAGCACCCGGTGGCTCCAGCCGTTGCGGCCGTGCCAGAGCCGGATCAGGTGGGCAAAGGCGACCCGGCCAGCAGCGATGTCGTCCCGGTAACCCACGCAGTTGCCCCATCCGTTGACACCGACCGGCAGACAGCCAGGCAGGCAGGCAGGCAGGCCGCCAAACAGACAGACCGCCAGACAGACCAACCGAACCAGTCGGAACACGAATCAGGATCAGGATCGGAATTGAAGCTGATCAGGATTCGTATTGCTACCATCGTAGCGATTGATCAGGAGTCGGTCCGTCATGACGGCCACAGCACCAACCCGGCCAACGGCCCGCCCTGCGGCCCGCCCCTCGGCCAGGGGCACCCGCCAGCCAGCCTTCATCAATGGCGGCGCCAATGGCATCCTCAGGGCCGAGGCCCTGCACCGCCCTCGCCGCGGCGAACCCGCGCCCGGCGAGAAACGCGGCACCCGCTGGACCACCATCGGCTTCATGGTGGCGATCCACGTGCTGGCGGTGGTGGCCCTGCTGCCCCGCTTCTGGAGCGTGCCGGCCGTGGCCAGCCTGCTGGTGCTCTATTGGGTCACCGCCTGTCTGGGCGTGACGATCGGCTACCACCGCCTGCTCAGCCACCGCTCCTTCCGGCTGCCCCGCTGGGCCGAGCGCTTCTTCGCCACCTGCGGCGCCCTCAGCTGCCAGCACGGTCCGATCGACTGGGTGGGTCTGCACCGCCACCACCACAAGTTCTCCGACACCGACGTGGACCACCACACCAGCCTCAAGGGCTTCTGGTGGAGCCACATGGGCTGGATGTTCACCACGATTCCGGCCATGGGCGCCGTGCCCCGGCTCACCGGCGACCTGGCCAAGGACCCCTACTACCGCTGGCTCAACCACAACTTCCTGCTGCTGCAGCTGCCCCTGGCCGCCCTGCTGTTCTGGATCGGCACGGTCACAGGCGCCGGCGGCTGGGCCCTGGTGCTCTGGGGCATCCCCCTGCGCCTGGTGCTGGTGTACCACTGCACCTGGCTGGTGAACTCCGCCACCCACCTCTGGGGTGAGACCCCCCACGCCAGCGGCGACGGCTCCCGCAACAACCCCTGGGTGGCGGCACTCACCTTCGGCGAGGGCTGGCACAACAACCACCACGCCTTCCCCCACTCGGCGCGCCACGGCTTCGGCCGCCAGATCGACCTCACCTGGCAGCACATCCGCCTGCTGCGCCGCCTCGGCCTGGCCACCCAGGTGCGCCTGCCCCGCGCAGCCGCCCCGGGCGCCCGCCGCTGAAATCTTCCATACCCAGGTCGGATCACCCCCTGATCTAGGGTTGTGGATCGGCTCGTGATCAACCTCCCGTCTTAACCCCATGGCCAAGCGCGTTCAAGTCGTTCTCAACGAAGACGTCCTCAGCCTGGGCAAGGACGGGGATCTGGTGGATGTGGCCCCCGGCTACGCCCGCAATTTCCTGGTGCCCACCGGCAAGGCCGTGCCGGTGACGGCCGCCGTGCTGCGCCAGGTGGAGGCCCGCCGGGCCAAGGAGGCCGAGCGCCAGGCGGCCCTCAAGGCCGAAGCGGAGGCCTTCCGCACCGCCCTCACCACTATCGGCCGCTTCACCGTGAAGAAGCAGACCGGCGGCGATGACGTGCTGTTCGGCACCGTGACCAACGGCGACGTGGCCGAAGCGATCGAGACCGCCACCAAGAAGGACGTCGACCGCCGCGACATCACCGTGCCCGAGATCCACCGCACCGGCACCTACAAGGTGCAGGTGAAGCTCCACCCCGAGGTCACCGCCGAGATCAACCTCGACGTGGTGAGCCACTGACGGCCGGGCGGCAGCAACCCTTGCAGCGCCGGTCCTGAGCAGCTGAACGCCTGGGCCCTGCGGCAATCCCTGGCCACCCCATCCCTGGGGTGGCCTTTTTGTTGGAACCCCACCACTGGGGCTGCGCTGGGCTGGCCAAAGCCCGCCTGAGCGGCGATGATCAACAACCCGCTGCCTACCGAGCCACTCCGTCCCAGCTTCACGGTTCACCTGCTCCACGGTTCACCAGCTTCCCGGCTCCCATGGTCACCGTCCCCCTCAACCCAGCGCCCCCAAACCCCGGTCCCCCAAGCCCATCAAACTCCGGGGCCCCGTCGCGCCAGCACCGGGGCGGCCGCGGGGACGAGGCCCAGTTCGAGGCCCTGCCCGACTCCCTCCCCCCCCAGAACCTGGAGGCCGAGGAGGCGGTGCTGGGGGGCGTGCTGCTCGACCCGGATGCCATCGGCCGGGTGGCCGACGTGCTGCAACCGGAGGCCTTTTATCTCAGCGCCCACCGCGAGATCTTCCGCACCGCCCTGATGCTGCACGGCCAGGGCAAACCCACCGACCTCACCGCCATGACGGCCTGGCTGGCCGACACCGGCAAGCTGGAGAAGGTGGGCGGCAGCGGCCGGCTGGTGGAGCTGGTGGAGCGGATCAGCTCCACCGCCTCGATCGAGCAGGTGGCCCGGCTGGTGAACGACAAGCACCTGCGCCGCCAGCTGATCCGCTCCGGCAATGAGGTGATCGCCCTGGGCTACGACCAGGGCAAGCCGATGGAGCAGGTGCTCGATGAGGCGGAGCAGAAGATCTTCGCCGTCAGCCAGGAGAAACCCAGCACCGGCCTCATCCCCACCGCCGAGATCCTCACCAGCACCTTCAACGAGATCGAGAGCCGCTCCCTGGGCACGGCGGTGGCCGGCATCCCGGTGAACTTCTACGACCTGGACGCCATGACCCAGGGGCTGCAACGCAGCGACCTGATCATCGTGGCCGGCCGGCCGGCGATGGGCAAGACGGCCATCACCCTCAACCTGGCCAAGAACGTGGCCCAGCTGCACAACCTGCCGGTGTGCCTGTTCAGCCTGGAGATGAGCAAGGAACAGCTCACATACCGGCTTCTGGCGATGGAGGTGGGGATCGAGAGCGGCCGGCTGCGCACGGGCCGGCTGCAGCAGGAGGAATGGCCGCTGCTGGGCCAGGGGATCAACAGCCTGGGCCAGCTGCCCCTGTTCATCGACGACAAGCCCAATGCCGGCGTGCTGGAGATGCGCTCGCTCTGCCGGCGGCTGATGGCCGAGAGCGGCAAGGAGCTGGGGCTGGTGGTGATCGACTATCTGCAGCTGATGGAAGGCAACGGCAGCGACAACCGGGTGCAGGAGCTCAGCCGCATCACCCGCGGCCTCAAGCAGATGGCCCGCGAACTGAACGTGCCGGTGATCGCCCTCTCCCAGCTCAGCCGCGGTGTGGAGGCCCGCACCAACAAGCGGCCGATGCTCAGCGACCTGCGCGAATCGGGCTCGATCGAGCAGGACGCCGACCTGGTGCTGATGATCTACCGCGACGAGTACTACAACCCGGAAACCCCCGACCGGGGCATCACCGAGGTGATCGTGACCAAGCACCGCAACGGCCCGGTGGGCACCGTGAAGCTGCTGTTCGAGCCCCAGTTCACCCGCTTCCGGAATCTGGCTGTCTGAGGGCCAGCAGGGTGCGATCCGCCGCGATCAGACGTCCCAGGGGCGGTGAAACCACCAGCAAGAATGGGAAAATGACCGTCGCTGATCTCGCCCCTACCGCCCCCCCCACCGAAACCTTCGACGTGATCGTGGTGGGCGGCGGCCACGCCGGCTGTGAGGCGGCGATCACCGCCGCGCGCCTCGGGCTCTCCACGGCACTCTTCAGCCTCAACCTCGATCGCATCGCCTGGCAGCCCTGCAACCCGGCAGTGGGCGGGCCGGCCAAGAGCCAGCTGGTGCATGAGGTGGATGCCCTCGGCGGCGTGATCGGCCGCCTCGCCGATGCCACCGCCCTGCAGAAGCGCGTGCTCAACGCCAGCCGCGGCCCGGCCGTCTGGGCCCTGCGCGCCCAGACCGACAAGCGCCAGTACGCCCGCCAGATGCTGCAGCTGCTGCAGCACACGCCAAATTTGGCCCTGCGCGAGGCGATGGTCACCGGCCTGGTGGTGGAGGGCGAGCCCCGCGGAGGCGGCGACAGCTGGGAGCCCAGCCAGGGGCCGGCCGCGCGCGTCACCGGCATCCGCACCTACTTCGGCAGCAGCTACGGCGCCGGCGCCGTGATCCTCACGGCCGGAACCTTCCTGGGCGGCCGGATCTGGGTGGGCAACCAGTCGATGAGTGCCGGCCGCGCCGGCGAACAGGCCGCCGAAGGGCTCACGGAGGCCCTCGAAGCCCTCGGCTTCCAGATGGGCCGCCTCAAGACCGGCACCCCCGCCCGGGTCGACCGGCGCAGCATCGCCCTCGATCAGCTCGAAGAGCAGCCCAGCGACGCCCACGACCGCTTCTTCTCCTTCGACCCCGCCAGCTGGGTGAGCGGCGAGCCGATGAGCTGCCACATCACCCGCACCACGGCCGCCACCCACCAGCTCATTCGCGACAACCTCCATCTCACACCGATCTACGGCGGCTTCATCGACAGCAAGGGCCCGCGCTACTGCCCCTCGATCGAGGACAAGATCGTGCGCTTCGAAGGCAAGGACAGCCACCAGATCTTCCTGGAGCCCGAGGGCCGCGACACGCCGGAGATCTACGTGCAGGGCTTCTCCACCGGCCTGCCGGAGCGGCTGCAGCTCGACCTGCTGCGCACCCTGCCCGGACTGGAGCGCTGCGTGATGCTGCGGCCCGCCTACGCCGTGGACTACGACTATCTGCCGGCCACCCAGCTCAAGCCGAGCCTGGAGACCAAGCGGGTGGCGGGGCTGTTTTCGGCCGGCCAGCTCAATGGCACCACCGGCTACGAGGAGGCCGCCGCCCAGGGCCTGATCGCCGGGCTCAATGCCGCGCGGCTGATCCACGGCCAGCAGCCGGTGCACTTCCCCAGGGAAGGCAGCTACATGGGCACCATGGTGGACGACCTGATCACCAAAGACCTCAGGGAGCCCTACCGGGTACTCACCAGCCGCAGCGAGTACCGGCTGGTGCTGCGGGGTGACAATGCCGATCAACGGCTGACGCCCCTGGGCCGGGAACTGGGCCTGATCGACGATCGCCGCTGGGAGATCTACAGCCGCAAACAGGAGGCAATCGCCGCCGAACAGCGGCGCCTGGACACAGTGCGCCTCAAGGCCAGCGATCCCGCCGCCGCCGCGGTGGAAGCCGAAACCGGCGCCGCCATCAAGGGCTCGATCACCCTGGCCGAGCTGCTGCGCCGCCCCGGATTCCACAGCGCCGATCTGGCGCGCCACAGCCTGGCCGATCCCGAGCTGCCGCGGGATGTGGCCGAAGCGGCCGAGATCGCCATCAAATACAGCGGCTACCTGGCCCGCCAGCGGCAGCAGATCGAGCAGGTGAAGCAACAGGAGCACCGGCCGATTCCCGCCGACCTCGACTACGCCGCCATCGGCACCCTCTCGCGCGAGGCCCGCGAGAAGCTGGCTGCCGTGCGCCCGATCAATCTGGGGCAGGCCTCCCGCCTGCCGGGGGTGAGTCCGGCCGATGTGACGGCCCTGCTGCTCTGGCTGGAGCTGGCCAACCGGCGTAGTGTGGCGTCCACTGTCCAGGGAGCAGGCACGTGAGTCCAGTGCGCGCCATCCCCACCTCCCGGGCCTACTGGGAGCTGCGCGCCGAGCAGGTGCTCAACCGGGTGTTCGCCCCCGAGGCCCCGATCGACGTGGAGGTGCACCAGACGGCATCAGCCGCAGCCGCAGCCTCGCCAGCCAGTGAGGCCCCCGCGCGGCGCCCGGCTCCGGCCGGCAAACCCACCGGCATGCCGATCGCCGACACCTGGCTGCTGGTGGGCATCAGCCTGCTGGTGACCCTCACCACCGGGTTCACCCTCCTCGGCCTCACCCTCTGGCAGCAGAGCCAGCAGGCCATCCGCCAGGAGCGCAGCATGCTGCTGGTGGAACGCCTGCGCTCCCTGGGGCCCGCCGTGGCACCGCCTGCCCCGGACCTGGGCAGCCCCGGCCAACCTGGCCCCAATCCCCAGGGGCGGCCCGATGCCAGCAAGGCCGCCGACGGACTGCCGCCGCCGCCCGTGGAACCCTGGATGGAGGAGCTGGCAAGCCTGCCCCCCAGCAGTGCGCCGCCCACCCAGGTGCTCAAGGTGCCCATGTCCCGCAGGGTCACCAGTCCGGCTCCGGCGGTCAGCGCCAACCCAGGCGCACGCCCGCCAGCGGCCCCTGCTCCGCCTCAGCCGGCGGCCAACCTGCCCCAGCTGGTGGGCGTGGTGCAGGCCCCGGGCCGGCCGGCCTCGGCGATCTTCCAGGTGGAGGGCAGTTCCACCAGTGCGGCCGCCGGCGAATCGATCGGCAACAGCGGCTGGCGGCTGCAATCCGCCAGCGGTGATTCAGCGGTGATCGAGCGCCAGGGCGTGCAGCAGCGCATCAGCATCAGCAGCGGCTTCTGAGCCACTTCCCACCCACCTCCACCCAGGTCGACTGGCTAGAAGGCTGGGCGACAGTTGATCTGAAGCGATGCTGCGCCTGCACCAGCTCTGGGGCATGGGGGTCGAGACCCTGGCCCTTGAGACGTTGCCCGTGCCCCTGAGCGGGCCCTGGCGGCTGCTGCTGCTCGGCGACGGCAGCCCCACCCGCCATCTGGAATCCCTCAGCGGCCAGCCGGTGGAGATCGAGCTGATCGCCATGGCCCCCGAGACAGCGGCCGATGCCGATGCCAGCGGCGGTGAGCCGCCACCGCCGGAGGTGGGCGAACTGGCCGAGCCGCTGCTGCGCCGCCAGGTGTGGCTGCGCTGCGGCGACCAGACCCTGGCCTGGGCGGAGAGCTGGTGGAACCAGACCCAGGCCGATGCCCACCTGCAACGGCGGGAGCAGCCGATCTGGCGCAGCCTCACCAGCGACCGGGCGGAGCTGTTTCGCGAGGTGGACGGCCTGGCCCAGGTGAGCGCGCCCTGGCTGGAGCAGCGCTTCGGGGTGCCCGGCCCCTTCTGGAGTCGCCACTACCGCTTCTTCCGGGGCGGCCTGCCGCTCACGGTGATCCGGGAGGTGTTCTCCCCGGCCCTGGAAACCTGGCTGGGCGCCGCAACAACGGCCAACAGCTGAGCATTGACGGATTGACAGCAGCTGTGCTTGCCGCAGCATGCCTGCAGCGTTCCCCGCCCACCGATGACCGCATCTCGCCAGCAGCGCTCCCGTGGCCAGGAGCATGGGAATCGGCCCCAGGCCACCCTGGTGCAGCAGTGGGCCGACCTGCTGGAGCTGCTGCTGCAGGGGGTGGAGGCCGTGGCCACCTCCGCCGAGGACATGGCCCGGGAGCTGCCCAGGGAACTGGTGCGTCCGGTGAACCGTGAACTGGAGCAGCGGGGCAGCAGCTTCCGGGTGCCGGGGCGGCGCCTCAGGACAGCCGCAGGGCCTCGGCCTGGCGGGCCGCACGCTCCAGCAGCTCGCGCAGCTGCTCTTCATCGGTGTGGCTGAGGTTGCTGCGCAGCAACTTGGCGTGGGGGGCATGGGCCCGCAGCCGTTCCACCACCCGATCGGCGGTGGCCTCACGGATCAGCAGGCAGAGGGCGGCGCTGCCGCGGGGGATCGTCTCGCCCAGCTCCCGCATGAAGGTGTCGTTGATGCCAATGTCGGAGAGGGATCCTGAGGCGGCACCCACACCAGCCCCCACCGCCGCCCCCAGCAGCGGGTTGAGGAACAGCAGGCCCACCAGGGAGCCCCAGAAGCCGCCGCCCAGGGCGCCGGCGGCAGTGAGATTCACCGCCTGGCGGAGGTGCACCTGACCGTCGCCGTCGTGCTCCACCACCACGGCATCCTCCAGGGAAATCAGCTGCTCCTTCTGGATGTCCACCAGTTCGCGGCGCACCTGCTCGGCCTCGTCCACCTTGGGGAAGCCCACCACCACCAGGCTGCTCATCATGATCTCTGCAGTGATTGCAGCTTAATCGGGCTGGCGGCGGCGGCTGGAGCGGGGCAGCGGGCGGGCGCTGGGGGGCAGCGGCGGCGGCTGGGAGGGCTGGGAGGCCGGCATGCCGGAGCGCTGCCAGCGGGGACGGCTGAAGCTGTCGTCGTCCGGCCAGTCCTGCACGTCGGCCGGCGGGTCTGCGCCAGCACGGAGCCCGGCTCCCCGGCGCGAGACGGCCTCCAGGGGGCGGCGGCGGGAGCTCGCGCGGCCGGGATCCTCGGGGCGCTGCTCCCGGCGCTGGGGCTCGCGCGACTCCTGCCATGGCTCGCGCCAGTCGTCTTCATCCTCCAGGATCCAGTCGAGCTTGTCCTCCACCCAGCGGCCCAGATCACCGAGGCGCGGCCGCACCCCAGGGCCCGCACTGGGGGTGCGGCTGGCTTTGCGGGACCCCGGGCGCGCCCCGGACACGCCGTCCACCAGCTGGCGTCCGGCGCTCACCAGACGCTCGATGCCCTGCTCCGGGCGCAGGGAGGAGCGGGAAGCGGGTCGGGCCGAGGAACGGGGCGTGAATCCCCCATCGGCAGGGTCTGACCGATCTTCCGGCGATAAGCGATCCGGCGACCAACGGTCCGGCGACAAGCGGTCGGGCGACCGGCGCTCTCCTGCTGACCAGCGTTCATCCATCAATCAACGTTACCGGCGCCGGCCCCGCAGCCAGCGCTCCCGAGCCACCCCCACCACGGCGATGGCCACGCCGCTCCACTCCAGACTCCAGAAAAAAACGGCCACACCGGTCGCTCACCCGCGCAGACCCTAAGGCCCCAGACCGGGACGGATCTGCAGCAGCCCCCAGGCGTCCGGGGCCTCTGGGTCAGGCCGCCTGCACAAACTCCAGCAGACAGCTCCGATGCCAGGCGCCGCCGTGGTGGAGCTCGCAGCAGGCGCGGCAGGCCAGGCCCTTCACCCGGCGGCGGTAGGGCGCCGACACGCCGCAGCGGGGACAGCGGGCCAGCCAGCGGGCCGAGGGCAGGCCGCCTTCCCCCTCCCCCGGCAGGGGGTACCGGTGGCGCACGCTCACCACAAATTCGGCCTGGGCCGCGTTGATCGCCGCCATGCGGGCCCGGAAGTGGGGGCCGTGCACCTCCTGCACCCCCAGCACCCGATGGGTCCAGGCATGGATCATCTCGTGGCAGAGCGTGCCCAGCAGGGCTTCGCGGGGCAGGGGGTCGAGCAGGGGCCGCGACAGCACGATCTCGCTGAGCTCGCGGCCATCGCTGTGGCGGCCGAAGCGGTACATCCCGGCGCTGCGGCGCATGCGCCCGTCGCTCCAGCGCAGGCTCACCAGGGGCAGTCCTGCGCGCACCAGGCAACCCGCGAAGTGCTCCCGGTTGAGCCGGTGAAACAGCGGCAGCAGGGGTTCGAGCGGCACGCCGGCGGGGTTGTCAGTCAGACTCACGGGCCATTCAACCGCGTGTGCACGGCCTATGGACTCGGCTCTGGTCACCAGCATCGGCACCAAGGCCCTGCTGGCCGGGGGCGGGGCCCTGCTCCTCTACTGGACGATCACGGCGGTGAAGCTGGTGCTCAGCGCCCGCGGCATCAACCCGCTGCTCAAGCAGTTCTTCAACCAGATCGCCAGCGGCCAGGTGGATGGGGCTTACCTGCTCACCACCAAGAACTACCGCAGCCATGTGAACCGCAAGCAATTCATCCAGTTCCTGGCGGGCCTCAAACTCAACCGCTACCGCAACCTCAAGAGCGGCCGGCCGCGGCTGCAGGACGGCCAGATGATCCTCACCGTGAAGCTGATCTCCGAGGCCAAGGAGGAACTCCCCCTCGACTTCACGTTCGTGAAGCTCGAAGAACAATGGCGGATCGACCGGATCAAGAACCTGGCCACCGCCTGATGCCAGCCAGCCAGCAGGCCCGCGCCGCCGAGCTGCGCCAGCTGCTGAACCGCGCCGCCCACGCCTACTACGTGCTGGATGCTCCAGTGATGGAGGATCCCGTGTACGACCGGCTGCTGCGGGAGTTGCAGGAGCTGGAGACGGCCCACCCCGAGCTGGCTGCGGCCGACAGCCCCACCCAGCGGGTGGGCGGTGCTCCGGCCGAGGGCTTCAGCAGCGTGGCCCACCGCATCGGCCTGCTCAGCCTCGACAACGCCTTCTCCCTGGAGGAGCTGGAGGCCTGGT
>JBBASN010000035.1:0-21564 GCA_040399225.1 Prochlorococcaceae cyanobacterium
GCTTCTTCATGTAGAAGTCGGGGGCGTTGAACAGGCCGCCGCGGTCGGAGGCGGCCAGCACGGCCATCGAGCCACGCTGGCTGTTGGCACAGAGGTTGGTGCCTTCGCAGGGGTCCACGGCGAAGTCCACGCCCGGGCCGCTGCCGCTGCCCACCTCTTCACCGATGTACAGCATGGGCGCCTCGTCGCGCTCGCCCTCGCCGATCACGATGCGACCCTGCATCTGAATCTTGTACATCCGCTCGCGCATCGCTTCCACGGCGGCGGCGTCGGCCTCGTTCTTGAGGCCCAGGCCGGTGAGCTTGGCGGAGGCGATGCCTGCCTGCTCAACGACCTCGAGAATTTCCTGAATGAGGGTGCGATCCACGGTGATCCGGCTGGGGGGAGGAGACTGGAGGCGCGGGAGCCGGAAGCACAGAATCCAGGATTGGCTGGATGGCCCGGAGGGCCAGGCTGGACAAAGTCCTGTTGCTGCGCGGCCTCTCGGGCCTGAAGCGGCGCCACTGTATCAGCGTCGGATCAGGGCGGGCGAGGGGGACGGCCCTCCTAGAATCCCATCCTCCCAGCCGCAGCCTCTCCCATGACCAGCAAGTCCCTGGTGGTGTCGCCGTCGATTCTTTCGGCAGACTTTTCGCGGCTGGGCGAGGACGTGCGGGCGGTGGATCAGGCCGGCGCCGACTGGATCCACGTGGACGTCATGGACGGCCGTTTCGTGCCCAACATCACGATCGGCCCCCTGATCGTGGAGGCCCTGCGGCCCGTCACCAGCAAGCCGCTGGATGTGCACCTGATGATCGTGGAGCCCGAGAAGTACGTGGCCGACTTCGCCCGGGCGGGGGCTGACATCATCTCGGTGCAGGTGGAGGCCTGCCCGCACCTGCACCGCAACCTGGCCCAGATCAAGGAACTTGGCAAGCAGGCCGGCGCGGTGCTCAACCCCAGCACGCCGCTCGACACGCTGGAGTACTGCCTCGAGCTCTGTGATCTGGTGCTGATCATGAGCGTGAACCCCGGCTTCGGTGGTCAGAGCTTCATCGAGAGCCAGGTGCAGAAGATCCGAGACCTTCGTCGCCTGTGCGACGAGAAGGGCCTCGATCCCTGGATCGAGGTCGATGGGGGCGTCAAGCCCGGTAATGCCTGGAAGGTGATCGAGGCCGGCGCCAACGCGATCGTGTCGGGGTCCGGTGTGTTCGGTGCCGCCGACTACGCCGAGGCGATCCAGGGGATCCGCAGCAGCCGCAGGCCTGAGCCCGCGCTGGTGTGACTGTGAACAACACAGCACCTTCATCTGAATAGACCTGATCGCTTGAAAGACCTGGTCGAATTGGGGAGCGGATGCTCCCCTTTTTTGACGCCCGAGCAGCTGGAAACCGACTGGTTCAGGTCTCGAAAAACCAGCCGTAACTGTGCAGGCCGATGCCGAGAAGGTTCACGCCGATGTAACACACGGCGATCACCACGAGTCCCACCGAGGCCACGATTGCTGGCCGCCGCCCCTGCCAGCCGCGAATCAGCCTGGTGTGGAGATAAGCGGCATAGACCAGCCAGCAGATCAGGGCCCAGGTTTCCTTCGGATCCCAGCTCCACCAGCTGCCCCAGGCCTCGTTTGCCCAGACAGCGCCGCTCACCAAGCCCACCGAAAGCAAGAGAAAGCCCACGGTGATTGTGCGGTAGCTGAGGGAGTCGAGTTGCTCGGCCAGGGAGAGGTTCACGCTGCTCAGGTTCAGGGGAGCGGCCATGGCGCCAGGCCCATCACTGGCCAGGGAGGCCTGGCGGAAGCCACCGCTGCCGATGGAGCTGCTGCGCAACTCCAGTTGCTGATCCCGGTCGGTGACCAGAACGGCCACGGAGAGCAGGGAACCCACCAGCAGGGCCGCATAGCTGAGCATGATCACACTGACATGCATCACCAGCCAGCTGGATCGCAAGGCCGGTACCAGCGGTGAGGCCGACTGCAGCCGGTCGGGCAGGGCGAAGCTGGCGAAGGCCACACAGCCGAGCGCCATGGGGGTGGCGGCAGCCGGCACCAGGGGGGAGGGCCAGGTGCGCTCCACCAGCAACTGGGTGAGGGTGCAGCCCCAGGCCAGGAAGCAGAGCGACTCGTAGAGGTTGCTGATCGGGAAATGGCCCGAGTCGAGCCAGCGCAGCACCAGCTGGGCCGTGAGGCAGAGATTGGCGCTGGCCACCAGCAGGCGCACCCAGGGATTGGACCTGCCCCCACTTACCGACCAGAAGGCCAGAGGCAACACCAGCAACAACAACGCGAAGGCCGCCAGTCCCAGACCCAGAACCGGGTCGCGCATCAGATCAGTCAAGGGCTCAGCAAAGCTTCGTCCCAGTCTGCCGCGTGCCGGGGCTCACCTGGGCCTTCAACGGCTGGCCCGTTGCAGGAGTGCCAGGCCGATCAGCACGAAGATCAGCACCGGTGCCCAGGCCGTCACCAGCGGCGGCAGGGCCCCGTTCACCCCCATGGCGCTGAAGCTGAAGGCCACCAGGTAGTAGCTGAAGATCAACACCACGCTCAGGCCGAAACCCTGGCTGCGGCTGCGCTTGGAATTGGGCCTGACGCCGAGGCTGCTGCCCAGCAGACCGAAAACCAGACACACGGCCGGGAAGGAGAACTTCTCGGCAATGCGCACGCGCATCTTGCGGGCGGCCTGGCGGTCGCCGGACTCGCGCAGCAGACGTTCCGCCGTACGCGCCTGGCCAATGGTCATGGTGTTGGCATCCGTGGGCAATTCGGCGACACGGATCGGCTGATTGCCCAGGGGATAGAGATAGCGATCAAACCGGGCGGAGGTGTTGGGGGCATCTTCACCATCGGCAACCACGTAGACATGGCCGTCGATGAATTCCCATTGAGCCTCCTCCTCGCTCCACCGGGCCTTCTCGGCAGTGAGCATCAACCGCTGGCCAGCACGGGAAAGATCGAGCAGCGTGACCTGTTCCATCACCCCCTCATTGAAGCGCTGGGCATAGAAGAAATGGGTGAGTGCCCTCTCCTTGGAGCCATCCTCTGCAACGATCTGCCCGAAACGGGTGTAGGTGACGCGGTTCCTCTGTTCACCTGCCACGGCCCGGCCGATCGCCCGATTGAGGGTGGCCTTGGCCTGCACCAGGGTGTGCGGAACCAGGGCCTCGTTGAAGGCGAAGGTGAGCAGACTCATCACCAGGGCAAGAGCCAGGGCCGGCACCACCATCCGCCAGGTGGGCACCCCCACGCTTCGCAGGGCGGTGAGTTCGCTGTTTCCCGTGAGCTTGCTGTAGGTGAGCAGGGTGGCCATCAGCGTGGCCATCGGGAACGAGAGCACCAGGAAGGAGGGCAGCTCGAGCAGCAGCACGCGGGCGGCCACATCCAGGGGCAAACCGGATTCGGCGATCCGGCGCACCAGCTCGAACACGGCGCCCACCGATAGGGAGACCGCTGTGAAGGAGGCGATGCCGAACAGCAGGGGGCCCAGCAGTTCGGAGAGCAGCCAGCGATCGAGCAGGGGCAGGCGTTTGCGGACCTGCAGAACAGACCTGAATCGGCGCAGGAGAGCGTTCACAACCTGAAGCCCTCGCCGAGATAGTGGCGTCGCACCTGGGGATCGTCGCCCACGGTGCTGGAGTTGCCGGCCGCCAGAATCTCGCCTTCCGACAGGATGTAGGCACGGTCGGTGATGGCCAGGGTTTCGCGCACGTTGTGATCGGTGATCAGGATGCCCATGCCGCGCTGGCGCAGGCCGGCGATCAGCTCCTGCAGGTCGGCCACCGCGATCGGATCCACTCCGGCAAACGGCTCATCGAGCAGCAGATAGCGGGGCCCCTGCTCCCCCACAGCCAGGGCGCGGGCCACTTCACAGCGCCGGCGCTCGCCACCGGAGAGCTGTTGACCCTGACTGTGCTGGAAGGCCGTGAGGTGGAATTCCTCCACCAGGGAATCCAGCCTCCCCCGGCGCTGCTGGCGGGCGACCCCACTCTGTTCCAGGGCCAGTTCCAGGTTCTGGCGAACAGTGAGCTGGCGGAACACACTGGCCTCCTGGGGGAGGTAGCCGATCCCCAGGCGCGCCCGCTGGGGCATGGACAGCACCTCGATGCTGCGTCCATCCAGCAGCACCCGGCCCTGGTCGGGGCGGAGCAGGCCAGTGACCAGGCCAAAGGTGGTGGTCTTCCCGGCCCCGTTCGGTCCGAGCAGACCCACCACCTCCCCTGGGTCGAGCTGGATGGAGACGTGGTTCACGAGCACCCGGCCGCCAAGGGCCAGAAGCACATCGTCGAGCACCAGGCTCATGGGGTGGGGCGATCGGGCTTGTCAGTCGTCAGCGGTGCGATCGGAAAGTTGCTGAGCACCTGCTGGCCCTTGGTGGGCTCGGCGATCAGCCGCTGCTGGTCAACCAGATAGGTGATCCGCTCCGCTCGCAGCGAAGGCCCGTCGGCCTGGATCACATCCACGTCGCCACTGAGCACGACCCGACCCTCCCGGCTGAAGTACTGGGCCTGGCGAGCGGTGGCCACCAGGCGGCGGTCCGGATAAACGATGCGCACATTGCCGCTGGCCGTGACCACGCCGGTGAGGTTGTCGGCGCGCTGCACATCGGATTCGATCGACACCACCCCGGTGGTGGGGGTCACCACCTGCGGCTCGGCCTGGCCGACGCTGCCGGCGGCCAGGGCACACAGGGTGAGACCGAGCAGTAGTCCTGGAGAGCGGCCTTGACGCAACAGGGCAGTGATGGGCAGGGCTCCGGGCAACGCTTCCAAATTTACAGAGAGCCCGGGTATTGCACCCGCTTCAGGCTGGGTGGGGAGAGCTGGGCGGCGTCCTGCTCCAGCTGCAGCACCTCGAGCCAGGCCCTGGCCTGCTCCCGCAGGGCCTGCAGATCCAGGCCCAGGGCCTGATCGCCGCAGCGCTGCAGGCGGCCCAAGCCCTCCCCGGTGAGGATCAGAGCGCCTCGCTGATTGCCCCGGCTGAGATGGAGCTGGCCCACGGCAATCTGCAGGATGCCCTGGAGAACGGGGCGCATCGCTCCGGCGGTCTCGTGCCAGAGCTCCTCGAGTCCGTCGTGGCAGGCATACCACTCGCCGGCATTGAAGTGGTCCACCGCCGCCAGCAGGCGCGGGTCCCGGCTCAATGCCTGTTCATCGGCGTCCTGGGAATCCACCAACAACCTGATCGCCAGCGCTTGAACAGCCTCAGCGCTTGGCCGGCTTCTTGGCTGGCAGCTTGCGCAGACGGATCGACTCGGGAGTCACCTCCAGCATCTCGTCGGGACCGATGTACTCCAGCGCCCGCTCCAGGGTCATCTGCATCGGTGCCTGCAGGGTATCCAGCTCCTCAGCGCCCGCCGAGCGCATGTTGGTGAGCTGCTTGGTCTTGCAGACGTTGATTTCCAGATCCTGGGGCCGGTTGTTCTCGCCGATGATCATCCCCTTGTACACCTTGGTTCCCGGGGTGATGAAGAACTGGCCGCGATCCTCGGCGTTCTTGAGGGCATAGAAGGTGGCCGTGCCCTCCTCGAAGGCAATCAGCACACCATTGCGGCGGGTGTCGAAGTCGCCCTGCATCGGCCGGTAGTCGAGGAAGGAGTGGCTCATGATCCCCTCGCCGCGGGTGGCACGGATGAACTCGCCGCGGAAGCCGATCAGGCCGCGGGATGGCACCAGGAACTCCAGCTGGGTGCGGCCGTCGTTGGTGTTCTCCATGTTCTGCATCTCCGCCTTGCGGATGCCCAACTTCTCGATGCAGGCGCCCACCGATTCCTCGGGCACATCCAGCACAAGAGTTTCGAACGGCTCGTGGGGGGTGCCGTCGATCGTGCGGAAGATCACCTGGGGCTGGCTCACCTGGAACTCATAGCCCTCGCGGCGCATCGTTTCGATCAAAATGCCCAGGTGCAGCTCGCCGCGACCGCTCACCGCCCAGCGGTCAGGGGAATCGGTGTCTTCCACCCGCAGGGCCACGTTGGTGAGCAGTTCCCGCTGCAGGCGGTCGCGCACCTGGCGGCTGGTCACGAATTTGCCCTCCTTGCCGGCAAAGGGGGAATCATTGACCACGAAGGTCATCTGCAGGGTGGGTTCGTCCACCTTGATCAGGGGGAGGGCCTCCGGGTTGTCGGGGCAGGCGATCGTCTCGCCGATGTTCACCTCATCGAAACCGGCCACCGCCACCAGATCGCCGGCGCTGGCCTGCTCGATCTCCACCCGCTGCAGGCCCTGGAAGCCCAGCAGCTTGCTGATGCGGCCCCGCTTGATGGAGCCATCGTCGCGGATCAGGGCGGCGGGCTGGCCGGCCCTGATCACACCGTTGTGGATGCGGCCGATCATGATCCGGCCGAGAAAATCGCTGTAATCCAGAGTGGTGACCTGCAGCTGCAGGGGCTTCTCAGGGTCGCCCACCGGCGGCGGCACATGGCGCAGGATGGCGTCGAACAGCGGCTTCATCGTGTCGCTGTCGGTCTTCATGTCCGGCTTGGCGTAGCCGCCCATGCCGCTGCCGAACAGATAGGGGAAATCGCACTGGTCGTCGTCAGCGCCCAGTTCCAGGAACAGATCGAGCACCTTGTCGACAGCCACCTCGGGATCCACCCGGGCCCGGTCGATCTTGTTCACGAACACGATCGGGCGCAGACCCTTCTCCAGGGCCTTCTTGAGCACGAAACGGGTCTGGGGCATGGGCCCCTCGTTGGCATCCACGATCAGCAGGCAGCCATCCACCATGCCCAGGACCCGCTCCACCTCGCCGCCGAAGTCGGCGTGGCCGGGGGTGTCGACGATGTTGATGCGGATCCCCTCGTAGTCGACAGCGGTGTTCTTGGAGAGGATGGTGATGCCGCGCTCCCGCTCCAGGTCGTTGGAGTCCATCACGCAGGTGGGCACCGCCTCGTTGTCGCGGAAGATGCCGGACTGGGCCAGCAGCGCGTCCACCAGGGTGGTTTTGCCGTGGTCAACGTGGGCAATGATCGCGATATTGCGAATCGGCGTGCCGGGATGGACGGCGCTCATAAACAATCCTGAAAGGGGAAGGGATAGGGGGCTGGTGCAGCCAGGGACAGACGGATGTCCGAGGTTGTCGGCGGGATCGACAGCGAGACAGCGGGCCGTTTGACAGTGGTGCGGGTAGACAGTGGTGCGGGTAGACAGTTGGTGGGGTCGATCCGGGCTGGATGGCAGAGGGATCAGGCCAGGGGAGCTGTCTCAGGCAAGCCTCAGCACAGGCCCCGATCAACAGAGCTGCCCGCACGGGGTGGGCACCGACTGAACCGGAATGTTTCAGCTTATCTCAGCCTGTCCCAGCTCTGGAACGCCCGCCGCTGGACACCTGGGGCTTAAGGCTGCCCCGGGTCACGCCGAGGCGACTGTCCAGCTGTTCCCGTTGCCAGAGCTCACGGCCGCTCAGGCGTCCCTCCAGCACGTCGAGATAGAGCCCCACGCGCCGGCGGGCCGTGCTGGCGTCGTCGTCGAGGAGCTCCAGTCGGAGGTGGGTCACACCGTGCTCTAGCAGCACGGGAATGGCCTCCGCCGCCGACTGAGCCCTGGCGTTGAACAGGGTGTTGCGGCAACCGAGGTCGGCCCGCAGGGGATGGTCGGCCCCGGAGCGGTCACGCAGCTGCACCAGATGCTGCTCACAGGGGCGGCCGCAGTCGGTGTGGTCGTGGCCGTCGGAGAGAAAGGCGCAGAACAGGCAGTGCTCCATGTGAAAGAGGGGCATGTGCTGGTGCACCGTCACCTCCAGACGACCCGCCGGCGAGCCCCGCAGCAGCGCCAGCAACTGGGGTAGGTCGAGGTCGTAGCTGGCGCAGACCCGCTCGAGCCGCCAGTGGTCGAGGAACCAGGCCAGGGAGAGCGGGTTGGCCACATTCAGGCTGAAATCGCCCACACAGGGAGCCAGGCCGGAGAGCCGCTCCAGCTGGTCGGCATTGCGCACCAGATAGCCGTCGGCACGGCTGCGCAGCAGGGGCTCCAGGCTCCAGGCCTCATCGGGCCGGGTGATGCGAGGCCCGGCCAGCCACAACCCTCCCGGCCAGCAGCCCTGGCCGATCGCCACCGCCTCGCGCAGCTGGCGTGGCTGGTCCAGATCGGCTACCACGCTGTGCAGGGGCAGATCGCGCAATGCCCGCAGCTGCGCCAGATCGCGCACCAGCACCACCAGTGATGGCCCCATGGGGGCCGGCGGGGGCGTGGCAGGAGCGAGCTGCTGGATCAGCAGGGGCAGAGAGGGGCCAGGCCCTGACGGGGGCGAGGGAGCCGTGCGGGCTGGGGAGGGATCGGCTCGCTCCAGAAGCAGGGCCAGCTGGTCCACCAGTTGGCGCCGCAGGCGATTGAGTTCGGCCACCGGCAGAAACAGGCCATCCGGAAGGTGGAGCTCCAGCTCCGCCAGCCCCCAGCCGGTGCCGCCCAGTCGGCCCAGTTGCGCCCGCAGCCGCTCCCGATCAAGACCGGCAGCACGGGCCTGCTCCAGGGGAGCGGCACTCAGCACCTGCAGGGGTTGGAGATCGGCAGCGGTGAGCGGGGGGGCCGAGAGCACCCTGATCCGCAGGAGTTCCCCCATCCCACCCAGCACCTGCAAGGCCAACGGACGGGGGCGCTCAGGGGGGCTCTGGCGGGCCAGACGCTGCGCCTCCCTCTCCAGCGCAGGATCACTGCTGAGCCAACAGGGACTGCCCGGAGCAAGCTGGGCGACGGGCACCCTGGCCGGACCGAGACGCACGGCCTGCCGTCCGGGCCCGCGAGTGACGACGGCCATCACCCGACCTCCCACTTCCTGGGGAGGGGAAAGAGGATCACGGCCCAGCGCCTCGAACACCACTCCGTCACCCGGCTTGAGGGCTTCCGGCGTGCGCAGCACACACCAGCCGCCTCGTTCCAGCGCCTCCAGCCTGCCGATCAACGGCCCCCGCTTCTTGCTCCAGCGTCCGTGCACGAGCCGGCGATGGTCGATGCCCGCGAGCCAGCCTGTGGACAGGCCCCTGGAAAACGTCAGCTCCAGGCGGCGGCGGTCGTCGCTGGAGAGGGCGGACTGGGGGCCGCCGTCCTGCCATTGGTCGAGGCTGCGGCGGTAGGCGTCCGTGACCACCGCCACATAGCTGGCCTCCTTGAGCCTCCCCTCAATCTTGAGGCTGGCGATCCCCAGCTCGGCAAGCTGGGGCACCAGTTCCCAGGCGGCCAGATCCTGGGGCGACAGCAGATAGCGCTGGTCGGCAAGATCCAGGGGTTCGCCGTCCACCATGAGTTGGTAGGGCAAACGACAGGCCTGGGCACATTCGCCGCGGTTGGCGCTGCGCTGGCCGAGGGCCTCACTGGTGAGGCACTGGCCGGAGTAGGCCACGCACAGGGCGCCGTGCACGAACACCTCCAGCGGCACATCCAGTCCCCGCTCGCCCAGCTGGCTCTGCAGGCGTTGCAGATCGCGCAGGCTCAGCTCCCGTGCCAGCACCACCTGGCGGCATCCCAGGGCCACGGCCTGGGCCACGCCGGCGGCACTGGTGATCGACATCTGGGTGGAGGCATGCACCGCCAGATCCGGGGCCAGGGCCGCCGCGAGGCGGGCTAGGCCGATGTCCTGGACGATCAGGGCATCCACCCCGGCGGCGGCGGCGGCCAGCACCAGCTGGCCGGCCTGGTGCAGCTCATCGCTGAACACGAGCACATTCAGGGTGAGGTAGGCCTTCACCCCCCGGCGGTGCAGCCACTGAACGATGGACGGCAGCTCCCGCTGCTGAAAGTTGGCCGCCCGCATGCGGGCGTTAAAGCACTCCACGCCGAAATACACGGCAT
Organism: Prochlorococcaceae cyanobacterium; assembly: GCA_040399225.1. Lineage (GTDB taxonomy): Bacteria > Cyanobacteriota > Cyanobacteriia > PCC-6307 > Cyanobiaceae > NIES-981. The sequence continues at coordinate 9,757 of JBBASN010000035.1, forward strand.
CGGCGCCGTTGGCAGCGGCGGCCCTCAGGGCCTCCCAGGTACCGGCCGGAGCCAGCAGCTCCGGAGTGCGGGGCCCCATGTCAGCGGGCCAGACGCTGGGCCGGTTCAAAGTGTTTGAGGGCCTCGGCCGTGCCCTCGAAGCGCCAGTGCCAGGGCTCGTAGTTCACGCCCTGGGGGTTGCCGGCTGGGAAGGAGAGGATGAAGTGATGGCGGGCGGCATTGGCCTGCAACCAGCGGAAGGCGTCCGTGGCGGCGAAGCCTTCCGAAAGGTTGGCCTGGGGAGCCCGCCCATCGCCGAGATCCACGGCGTAGCCCGTGCTGTGTTCGGAAAAGCCAGGGGGCGCACTCACCCGGGAGCGCTGCAAGGCGCTCTGGTTGCGCTCCGATTTCACCGCAAAGAAGAGGTCTTTCTGCAGGGCGATCGGGCGGAACGCACTGAGCACCGTGAGGCTGATCCCGTCGGCGGCGGCGGCCCGTTGCATCGCCAGCAGGGCAGACGCCGCATCGCGATGCAGGGCCTGCCCGGGGCTCACTTCCACCAGATCAGCCGCGGCGGCCTCGGCATAGGGGAAGTGCCCGAGCAGCCGGCCATCGGCGCTCGGGCGGGCATTCAGCCCTTCGACGGGGGGAGGGGAGAGCCAGCGGCGGAACTGCGCGGGAAACACCAGGACCAGGGAGCCCCCCACGAGCACTGTGACCAGACCGGCGAGGCCGACACGGCTGAGCACTCCCGGGCGCGTGGGCAGGGCCGGGGTGGAGCGCTTAGCGATCGGGATGTCGTTGCTGGCCGTGCGGCGTGCCCGTCCACCCTGCAGGGCACGCAGAGACCTGCCGCCGGTTCGCTCAGGCGGTGAGGAAAAGGACGCTGATCGGGAAGGGCGGCTGGCGATGGCGTTCGACCGGCTGGCATAGAACAGGCATAAAGATCCTAGGTGGCGCGACCGGATCGGGCCCCAGGCACGCGTTCAACAGTGTTAGCTTCCAACCACTTCTAAATCCGGGCGGAGCGTTTCTCGATGTTGCGTGTGGCAGTGGTGGGCGGCGGCCCCAGTGGGTCCTGCGCCGCTGAGGTGCTGGCCAAGGCGGGCATCCGGACCTGGATCTTTGAACGCAAGCTCGACAACGCCAAACCCTGCGGAGGTGCCATTCCCCTCTGCATGGTGGCGGAGTTCGACCTACCGGAGTCGATCATTGATCGCAAGGTTCGCAACATGCGGATGATCTCCCCCTCCAACCGGGAGGTGGACATTCATCTGGATAACGAGGACGAGTACATCGGCATGTGCCGCCGGGAGGTGATGGATTCCTTCCTGCGCAACCGGGCCGCCGAGCTGGGCGCCCACCTGGTGAATGGCCTGGTCACCAAGATCGACACCGGGGCGAACCGTCAGGGGCCCTACACCCTCACCTACTCCGACTACAGCGAGGGTGAGGCCACCGGTGTGACCAAATCCCTGGAAGTGGACCTGATCATCGGTGCCGATGGGGCCAACAGCCGGGTGGCCAAGGCCATGGATGCCGGCGATTACAACGTGGCCATCGCCTTCCAGGAGCGCATCAAGCTGCCTCCTGAGGAGATGAAGTACTACGAAGACCTGGCGGAGATGTATGTGGGCACCGATGTGTCGCCCGACTTCTACGCCTGGGTGTTTCCCAAATACGACCACGTGGCCGTGGGCACCGGCACCATGCAGGAGAACCAGTCGCTGATCAAGAGCCTGCAGGTGGGCATCCGCGAGCGGGCCCGCAAGCGCCTGGTGAATGGCGAGGTGATCAAGGTGGAGGCGCACCCCATCCCCGAGCATCCCCGCCCCCGGCGCGTGGTGGGCCGCATGGCTCTTGTAGGCGATGCCGCGGGCTACGTGACCAAGAGCTCCGGCGAAGGCATCTACTTCGCTGCCAAGAGCGGCCGGATGTGCGCCGAGGAAATCGTGGCCGCCAGCCAGGGCGGCAAGCGGGTGCCTGGCGAAGCCGACCTCAAGAAGTACCTCAAGAAGTGGGATCGCCAGTACGGCGCCACCTACAAGGTGCTGGAAATTCTCCAGAACATCTTCTACCGCAACGATGCGGCCCGCGAAGCCTTTGTGGAGATGTGCGATGACAAGGACGTGCAGCGGCTCACCTTTGACAGCTACCTCTACAAGCGGGTGGTGGCGATGAACCCCTGGCAGCAGCTCAAACTCACCTTGCTCACCCTCGGTGCCGTGCTGCGGGGCAATGCCCTGGCTCCCCAGAGCTACAAGCCCGTGCCGAGCACGGTGCGCTCCGACGACGAAGTCAACGCCATGCTGGCCGTGAGCAGCATCAAGGGCGGCATCAACGCCTCCCGTGAGAAGAAGCAGGCCGCTGCCGCCCCGCCAACCAGCGCCACAAATGAGCCTGTCCAGGAAGCCCAGGACAGGCAGCCGGCAGGCGTGGCCTGAGCTCCGTTGTGCTGGCCTGACTTCAGCCAGAGATCCGGCTGAAGTCAGCCAGCACGGAAGCCTGGTTGCGGAGCAGACCCAGCAGGTTGAGGCGGTTGGTGCGGATGGCAATGTCATCCGCCATCACCAGCACGCTCTGCTCGCCGTCAAAGAAGGCCGCCAGAGTTGGCGCTGCAGCCGCCAGGCCATCCGCCAGACGGCCATAGCGGCTCTCAGCGCAACTTGTGGCCACCGGAGCCAGCTCCTCAAGCACATGGAGCATGGCGGCCTCGCTGGCGGTTTCAAACAGGGCGGCGTCCACCGCCCCCTGGGGATCCAGCTTGCCCATGGGCAGATCTCCCTTGCTGGCTAGGCGGGCGGCCCGGGTGACCACCGCCCGCACGGCCTCCAGGCGGCCGCTGGCACGCAGGTCGGCCAGAAGGGCGGCCCGGCCATGGGCATCGGCAGGATCGCGCAACAGGCGCTCCAGTGGCACGGAATCGCCTGCCACCGCCTGCACCAGATCGCCATCTACCCCCTGCTCCTCCAGCAGGGTCACCAGCCGCTGGCGCAACAGGTCGCTGAGGTCGTTGTAGAGCTGCTCGGGATCCACCGTCAGCTGGGGCAGGGACGCGGCCCAGTGGCCCGCTGCCCGCTGCAGCAGGGCCCGCAGATCCAGCCGCCAGCCCTGGCTCCACAGGATCTGGAGGATGCCATTGCCGGCCCGGCGCAAGGCGTAGGGATCCGAGGAGCCGCTGGGCCGCTCCCCCTTGGCATAGATGCTCAGCAGCAGCTCCAGCCGCTCAGCCAGGGCCAGCACCGCCCCGGTCTCAGAGGACGGCAGGGCATCGCCGGCCCCACGTGGGAGATAGTGCTCCAGCACGGCCAGGGCCACATCGCGCGGCTCCCCTTCGGCCACCAGGTACTTGGCGCCCATCACCCCCTGCAGCTCGGGGAATTCGCCCACCATCTGGCTCACGAGATCGTGTTTGCAGAGGTGGGCGGCACGGCGGGCGTGGCCCGCGGCGACGGAATCGAGGGGCAACAGCTCCAGCAGGGCGTCGGTGAACCACTCCAGCCGGTCCACCCGGTCACGCAGTGATCCGAGGCCGGCCGCGAAGGTGACGCTGGCCAACTGGTCACGGCGATCGATGCTGGCCACGGCCCGGTCGGCCTGCAGGAAGAACTCGGCATCGGCCAGACGGGCCTTGAGCACCCGTTCATTGCCGCGCCGCACCGTGGCCTCGGCGGCAGCCAGGCCATTGCCGATGCAGAGAAAGTGCGGTTGCACGATGCCCCTAGCCTGGAGGGCCAGGGGGTCGTGGGCGGCCCGGCGCTGGATCAGGGGCACGTAGCGCTGGTGAGAACGCATCACGGTGCAGAGCACCTCCGCCGGCAGGTCGAGGTAGCGGTCGGCAATCGTGCCCTCCAGGGGCAGGGGGGCTTCCACCAGATCCACCAGCTCCTCGAACAACTCCTGTGGCAGGTCAGGTTCGGCCTGATGGCGGCTGGCCGCTGCGGCCACCGCGCTCTGGATCGTGCTGGCCCGACTGGCCCGGTCCACCTCCACGCCCGCCACTGCCAGATCCTGGCGGTAGCTGCTGGCGGAGTGGATCGGCACGTCCCCCGCCACCAGGCGGTGGCCGCGGCTGCGGGCCTGGGCCACCAGCGGCGGGTCGCAGCTGCTGAGACGCACCGGCAGCACGCTGGCATCGAGCAGGGCCACCAGCCAGCGGATCGGCCGGGAGAAGCGGCAGTCCCCCTCCCCCCAACGCATGAACCGACGGCCCTGCAGGGTTTCGATCCAGGCCGGCACCAGCTCCGTCAGCAGGCTGGCCGTGTCACGGCCCCGCTCCACCACCAGGGCGAACACGAATGGTCCCTTGGGCGTGTCGCGCACCTCCAGGGCCGCTGGATCCACGCCGCAGCGCCTGGCAAATCCCACCGCCGCCGGGCTGGGTGCTCCGTCCTGGAAGGCCTGGGCGGCCGGCGGCCCCTTGCGTTCCTCCTCTCGATCAGGCTGGCCTGTCGCCAGCCCCTCCACCACCAGCGCCAGCCGGCGGGGGGTGCTGGTGACCTGGAGGGAGGCGAAGGGCAGCCGCAGCTGCTCGAGATCGCGCCGCGCCTGCTCCTCCAGCTGGGGCAGGGCCAGGCGGGCGAAATCAGCCGGGAGCTCCTCAGTTCCGATCTCCAGCAGAAAGGTGGACACGCGGGCAGGCCATGGCAGCCGCCAACTCTATGGATTCACCCGCTGCCGGCTGTTGAGGAGATCGACGCCGGACCGCCGTGGGTCCCAGCCTGTTCGCTACGGTCGGGGGGTCCATGAAGCATGCGTGTGGCCGTGTCTGCCGGGGTATCTGCTGGGCCCACCAAGTTCGAGCAGTTGAAGGCGGGAAGCGGCCATCTGCGCGAGCCGCTCTACACCGAGCTGGGCAACGAGCTGCCCAATTTCAGTGAGAACGCGGTTCAGATTCTGAAGTTTCACGGCAGTTACCAACAGGACAATCGCGACAACCGCCAGAAGGGTCGCGAGAAGGACTGGCAGATGATGCTGCGGCTGCGCAGTCCCGGCGGCCGCATCTCAAGCGACCTCTTTCTGGCCATGGACGAGCTGGCCGACCGGCTGGGCAATGGCACGCTGCGGGTCACCACCCGCCAGGCCTTCCAGATGCACGGGGTGCACAAGGAGAACCTCAGGGAGGTGATCGGCACGATCGTGCGCCACCTGGGCTCCACCCTGGCCGCCTGTGGCGATATCAACCGCAATGTGATGGCCCCGGCGGCCCCCTACGCCAAAGGGGGGTATCCGGCGGCCCGCCAGCTGGCCGATGACATCGCCGACCTGCTGACTCCCCAGGCGGCTGAAGGGTCGTACCTGGACATGTGGGTCGACGGCGATCTCAGCTACAGGATCAAACCCACTGCCCCCACCCGGCGGGTGAAGGAGCGCCAGCGGGAGGGTGGGGTGTTCAGCGGCGATGGCCAGGAGCCGCTCTACGGCGACACCTACATGCCTCGCAAATTCAAGGTGGCCGTCACCGTGCCCGGTGACAACGCCGTGGACCTGCTCACCCAGGACGTGGGCCTGGTGCTGTTCTCGGACCCCCAGGGCCGGCCCCAGGGCTGCAATGTGTATGTGGGTGGCGGCATGGGCCGCACCCATAACAAGGAGGAGACCTTCGCCCGTACGGCCGACCCCCTCGGCTACGTGGAGCAGGAGCACGTGCTCGATCTGGTGCAGGCGATCGTGGCCCTGCAGCGGGACCACGGCGATCGGGTGCAGCGGCGCCACGCCCGCATGAAATACCTGATCCACGATCGAGGGGTGGACTGGTTCCGCGACGAGCTCAAGAGCCGCTATTTCAGCCATCCGATCCGGAGCCTGCGCGCCGAACCCCGCCGCAAACTGGAGGACTACCTGGGCTGGCACCGCCAGAGCGCTGGCCTCTGGTTCGTAGGGCTCCCCCTGCTCTGCGGACGCCTCAGCGGCGAGCAGAAGTCGGGGCTACGGGAGCTGGTGGACACCTTCAAGCTGGAGCTGCGACTCACCCCCAACCAGGACATCCTGCTCTGCAACATCGGCACCAGCCAGCGCAGCAGCCTGCGCCAGAAGCTGGCCGAACTGGGCTGGGAGAATCCCGAGGAAACCAGCCTGCTCAGCCGCCACGGCATCGCCTGTCCGGCCCTCCCCCTCTGCGGCCTGGCGGTCACCGAGGCCGAGCGGATCTTCCCGGCTGTGCTGGAACGGCTGGAGACCCTGCTCGAGCGACTGGACATCAGCAAGCCCGTGCTGGTGCGCATGACCGGCTGCCCGAATGGCTGCGCCCGCCCCTACATGGCCGAGATCGGACTGGTGGGCAGTGGAGTGGATCAGTACCAGTTGTGGCTGGGAGGCAGTGCCCAGCTCAGCCGACTGGCCGAGCCCTACCTGGAGAAGATGCCGCTGGAGGCGATGGAGGCCACCCTGGAGCCGCTGCTGCTGGCCTGGCACCAGACCGGCATGCGCAGGGGCTTCGGTGACTTCGTGGTGAGCAGTGGCCGCGACGAGGTGCAGCGCCTGCTGGCGCTGGCCTGATCCCTGTCCAGCCCAATGAATTAGTCGGTTTCAACCGTGCTGTCGATTCGGCCGTAGTGCGCCAGGGGGGCACCACTTCGCCAGGCCCAGAGCTGGTCGCCCCAACTGAAGTGCCACCACTCATTGGGGTGCTGTACGAAGCCGGCTGCCACCATCACCTCCCGCAGGGCCTGGCGATGGCCATGAAAGCGCAGGAAGGTTTGCCGCTGCTGTGGATCAGCGCATGCAGCGGCCCGCAGGCTGAAGTGATCGGGCTCGGAGAGCGCACCGATCGCGTCGATCTCCGAGCCCATCTCCAGCAGCTCGTGCGCCCCCGTGTCCAGCCGCCGGGCCAGGGTGAGGTCCACGGCAGCCCCGGTGCTGTGGGGCGGGGGAGCGGCCGGATCGGGATTGGGCGGCGCCCAGAACCGGCCCACATCGGCCACGGCCTGCTCCCGTGCCGCCGATGGCTGGGCCGGATCGATGCCCCGCTCGCGGCAGAGCTCGCCGGTTGCGTGCTCCACCATGAACGCCTGCACGGCCAGGGGCCGCCAGGCGTCAAAGATCGCCAGACACCAGTTGGGATGCTGGCTCTGGAGCAGGGTCTGAGCCTCCAGCAACCGCCGGATCACCCCCTGGCGGAGGCGGAACGGGCAGACCCCGCTGCCGTAGGGCGCGCCCAGGGAGGCATAGGGATGGGGTTCCAGGCGCAGCAGATCGGTCGGCAGAGCCAGCAGGGCTTCACCCAGCTCGGCGATCGGCCGGTCGTTCCAGGGACGTCGCTGCATCGACCTGACCTGTGGGCCCCCAGTGTGCAGGCCGGCAGGGCCCTCAGTTGAGCCGCACCGCCTCGCTGAGCTGCTGGCGCTGCTGCTGCTGTAGCTGGCCCAGCTCAGGGTGCCGCTGCAGCAGGGGATCGGCCGCGAGGATCTCCTCGGCCACCAGCCGGGCCCGCTCCAGCACCTCGCCGTCATCGCAGAGGCTGGCCAGGGCCAGGTCCGGCAGGCCGCTCTGGCGGGTGCCCAGCACCTGGCCGGGACCGCGCAGGCGCAGGTCCATCTCGGCGATCTCAAAGCCATCACTGGAGCGCACCAGCACGTCGAGACGCTGGCGCGACTGGGCATTGCGACCCTCATGGATCAGCAGGCAGTGGGAGGCGGCAGCGCCCCGGCCCACCCGGCCGCGCAGCTGGTGCAGCTGGGCCAGGCCGAAGCGCTCGGCGTGCTCCACCACCATCACGCTGGCCTCAGGCACATCCACCCCCACCTCCACCACCGTGGTGCTCACCAGCACCTGGGTGTGGCCAGCGGCGAAGGCACCGATCGCCGCCTGCTTGTCGGCGCTGGCCATCCGGCCATGCAGCAGCCCCACCTGCAGGTCGGCGAACACCTCGGCGCTGAGCTGCTGGTGCACCTCCACCGCCGAGCGCAGGTCACTGTTCTCCGATTCCTCCACCAGCGGCAACACCACGTAGGCCCGCTGGCCAGCCGCCACCTCCTGGCGGATCAGCTCGTAGGCCTGGTGGCGCTCTCCCCCCGAGAGCAGCCGGGTGCGGATGGGGGTGCGGCCAGGGGGCAGCTCGTCGATCTGGCTCACGTCGAGATCGCCATGCACCGACAGCGCCAGGGTGCGCGGGATCGGCGTGGCGGTCATGGTGAGCAGGTGGGGCTGCAGACCCTTGTGCAGCAGGCGATCCCGCTGGCGGACGCCGAAACGGTGCTGCTCGTCCACCACCACCAGCCCGAGGCGGGCGAACTGCACGGGATCTTCCAGCAGGGCATGGGTGCCCACCAGCAGCTGCAGCTGGCCGTTGGCCAGGTCGGTGAGCAACTGGCGGCGGCGGCGCAGCGGGGTGGAACCCGTGAGCAGGGCGCAGCTCACATGCAGCTGGGGCAACCAGTGGCAGAGGGTGGCGTGGTGCTGCTCGGCCAGCACCTCGGTGGGGGCCATCAGCGCCCCCTGGCAGCCGCTGTCGATTGCGAGCAGCAGGGCGGCGATCGCCACCACGGTCTTGCCACTGCCCACATCCCCCTGCACCAGACGGGCCATCGGCTGGGGGCGGGCCAGGTCGGCCCGGATCTCGGCCAGCACGCGCTGCTGGGCGCCGGTGAGGCCAAAGGGCAGTAGCGCCAGGAAGCGCTCCAGCAGCACGGCAACGGCGGGGTCGAGGCTGGGCGCGGGCCGCTGGCGCAGCTCCCGCCGCCGCTGCAGCAGGCCGAGCTGCATCAGCAGAAACTCATCGAACACCAGCCGCCGCCGGCTGGCCTGGAGCTCAGCCTGGTTGCGGGGCTGGTGGATCTGCAACAGGGCGGTGGACCGCTCCAGCAGCCCTTCGCGCTGCCGCAGAGCCTGGGGCAAGGGTTCGGGGCCGTGGGCCACCTGGGGCAACACAGCCCCCATCAGCTGGCGCATGCGGTCGGCAGCGAGGCCCTCCGTGAGGCCATACACCGGGATCAGCCGGCCGATCTCCTGGGAGCGCACCGGCGCCTGGGGGCTCTCCAGCACTTCGATCAACGGGTCCTGGAACTGGGGGCCGTAGGCGCTCTCCTTGACCAGGCCGCTCACGGCCACCGTGGCCCCGGCGGGGAACTGGCGCTGCTGCAGCTTCAGCCAGCCCGGCGTGGTGAAGCGGCGGCCGGCAAAGAAGCGGCTCACGCGCAGGCGGCCGGTGGCGTCGCCCAGCTGCAGCTCCAGGATCGCCAGCTGGGGATTGCGCGGACTGGTGAAGGCGTGGCTGCGGCGCACCGTGGCCACGATCGTGGCGGTGCGTCCCGGCTCCAGTCCGTTGATGCGCACCAGATTGGCGTAGTCGAGGTAGTCGCGGGGGTAGTGGTGCAGCAGATCGCGCACCACGAACAGGCCGAGCTGGGCCAGGCGGGCGGCGGTCTTCGGGCCCACCCCGCGCACCTCGCCGAGGGGCATCTCGAGGCGCAGGGGGGCGCCAGGAATGGCAGACCCGGCGGCTGTTTCGGCCGATGCCAGGCGCAGCCGGGGCGGGGCCAGAGGCAGCACGGGTCGCTGCTGCTGGCGCCACTGGTGCAGCTGTTGGCGGCACTGGGCCACCAGGGCCTGGCGCTGGCTGACACTGAGCTGCTCGTAGAGCTCGAAGCGGCTGGAGAGCTGGCCGAAGCCGGCCGGCGCTGGGAGGCCAGGCGGAGGTTCGCGCAGGGAGCGGGCTAGAAAAGCGCTGAATCGCTCGCGGCGGCCCATCAGGTTGGAGCACCCTCGGTCGGTCTCCAGCTGCAGGGCCTGCTGCAGGGTTCTCAGCCAGCCCTCGTCGAAGGCGGGCTGGGATCCGGCGGTGGTAGCGGGCTGGGATTGTCCTGGTGCCACAGCCGTTCCGCCTCGAGCCTCTGAAGTTGCCGCCGCAGGCGGCGCGTGCGCTCGGCCATTCTGCGTATCTCCTGGCGGTGCCGCTGCCAGCGGCTGCGGCAGCTGCGCAGTCGCGGTTGGTCGAGCTCCAGGTCGCTGAGCCGCAGCAGCAGGGCCACACTGTCAAAGTCGCCACCACTGTCAGGCGCCAGGGGCACCTGCAGGCGCAGCAGGTTGGCGGGGGCAGGCTGGGGTTCGAGTTGTCCCTGCAGGGCAGCCTGCAACAGGCTGGGGGGCAGGAGACTGCGGCTGAGGCCGGAGCGCAGCAGCTCCACATTCAGGGCATGGGAGAGGTTGCGCAGGCGGCGCACCAGGGCCCGCTCGAAGCCCTCCAGCCACACCTGCAGGGCCTGGGGATCGGTGGGCAGGGAAGGCGAATCCCAGGGGGCCACAAGCCGGCCCGGGGCGGGGCTCTCCAGCAGGCTTTCCAGCAGGGCTTCGGCCTGGAACTCCCCATCCTGGGCAGGGGTCTCAGTGAAAGCGCTCTCAGCGGAAGCGGCCTCAATGGCAGGGGCGATCAAACCCTGCCAGCGCTCCAGGTCGACGGGCAACTCCGCATTCAGACGGATCGATCCCGCCGGATCGCTGCCCAGTAGGTAAGGGACGTCGTCCTCCGCTCCGGGCCCTCCATCCACCATCCCCTGCTCTCCGGGGGCTTCGTCATCGGAATCAGACGCCCGTTCGCTGAGCTCATCGCCGGACTTGCGCAACTGGGCCAGCAACTCCCGCTGCCGACGCTGCTGCTGCTGCAGCCGTTCCCTGCCGATCTGGCCGGCGAGCTGCACCAGCTGCTCCACCGTGAGCACGCTGCAGCAGCGCTGCACCAGCTCACCGATGCGGGCATGCAGGCCAGCCCTCTGCTCTGGGGAAAGCCCGCAGTAACGCTCGGGATAGAAGCGGGTTGCCAGATGAAAACTGGCCTGCTGAACAGCATTCAGCAGGCCGTCGCGCAGCACCTGGAGATAGAGGGCAAGATCGCGGTAGAGCACCGGATTGCTGCTCTGCAGCTCGGCGTCGAAGGCGCTGAGCTGATGGCGCACTGCCTGAATGGGATCCACCAGGGGAAGGGCAGGATCCGGCGTGGGGTCAGGAGGCACCGCCCATGGCGGCCACCTCCGCGGCGAAGTCCATCTTCTCCACCTCAATACCTTCGCCCAGATTGAAGCGCACGAAGCGACGCACCTGGATATTCTCGCCCACCTTACCGGCCACCTGCTTCACCATCTCGGCCACGCTCATCGAGCTGTCCTTGATGTAGGGCTGGTCCATCAGGGCCATCTCCTTGAGGCGCTTGCCAATGCGCCCGGACACGATCTTCTCCTTCATCTCCTCCTTCTTGCCAGCGAGATCGTCGCGACCCATCTCGATCTGCTTCTCGCGTTCAGCCACGTCAGCGGGGATATCCTCCACGCGCACGAAGTCGACGGAAGGACAGGCGGCGACCTGCATCGCCACGTTGCGGATCAGCTCCTGGAAGATCTCACCGCGGGCCACGAAGTCGGTCTCGCAGTTCACCTCCACCAGCACACCCACGCGGGCGCCGGTGTGGATGTAGGAGCCGATGGCACCCTCGGCGGCGGTGCGGCCCGACTTCTTCTCGGCACTGGCAATGCCCTTCTGGCGCAGCCACTCGATGGCCTTTTCGGTGTCTCCGTTGGTCTCGGCAAGGGCCTTTTTGCAGTCCATCATCCCCGCGCCGGTCTTATCGCGCAGGTCTTTGACGAGCTTCGCTGAAATCTCAGCCATGGGTCAGCAATCGGGAGGGTATCGGGATGGTTTGGAGGGATGGGCCTCAGCCCAGGTCGGCCTGACCCTGATCGCCGGCACCATGGCGACCTTCATTGATGGCATCCGCCAGGCGGCTGAGCACAAGGTGCACTGAGCGCACTGCGTCGTCGTTGCAGGGGATGGGCACGTCGCAGAGATCGGGATCGCAGTTGGTGTCGAGCATCGACACCAGGGGGATATCCAGCTTGCGGG
>JBBASN010000036.1:0-21368 GCA_040399225.1 Prochlorococcaceae cyanobacterium
CCCGGCTGGAACACCGCCTGGCCACTGGCCAGCGAGGCGGTGACATCCACCGAACCCACCAGCCGGTCTTCGGTGATGCCCAGGGGCACCTGCACGAACGGCGCCGGGATCACCCTGGTGGGCAGCAGGGCGGCCGTATCGGCGCCGGTGGGGTCGGCGCCCAGCTCGGTGAGCCGCCGGCGGGTGGGCTCATCCCAGTCGTCGGGGCGCTGGGGATCGATATTCAGGCCAGGGGGAACAGGCTGACCGGCGACGGATGGGCCCAGATCCAGAACGTCGATCGGCGGCAGCAGGGCATGCAGCCCGCGCGCCAGCACCGATTTGCCGGTGCCGCGGCCACCGGCGATCACCACCCCGCCCAGGCCAGGATCCACTGCCGCCAGCAGCAGGGCCAGCTTCAGCGTGCCGTGGCCGGTGATCGCGGCCAGGGGAAAGGCGCGGGCGGCGGCGCTGGAGGCCGAGGCGGGGCTGGCACTGCCCCCGGCCAGCGATCCGCCTGACACCGATCCGCTTGCAACCATGGAGTGGCCCGGGCCCTGAGTCGTGCGCGTCAGTCTCGCTGATCAAGCGCCGGTCAGAAGGATTGAGGGGCTAGAGGCGAACGCCCAACCAATGCAATGGACCCACGATAGCCAGGTGGCAGAAGGACATTCCAGAGCCTGCCATTCCAACTGCTGGAATCAGGCGAAGATGGCGCTGTAAGGCCCAATCCAGTGGCCTTGCACACCGCTTCATGGTTGCACCAGTGCTGAAAGAACACCGCACATTGATCTCCACTATCGTGCCCAGCGATCTCAGCCACCGTCTTTTTGTCCCACAGACGGGTGGCAATTGGATGCCAGTCTAAACGAGTGTCCATTCGCTCAACATCCACCCCGACAGCTCGGCATGGATGAAGTCCAATAAGAATCAGACGGCCTGAATGGCTGAGGTTAAATTCAGGCCCTCCACTACAGAAAGGCTTGCCAAAGTGCCCAAGTGAAAGAACAATTTCCTTGGGAGCCTGACCAAGCCAGGCGCCAAGCAGCTGCCGAAGCACGCCACGACCAACCAAAAACCGCTCGCGATCATCTTTCATCCGAAACTCACCATGCCGCTGCTTTTCCGCCGCAGAAAGAGCAGACCAACAGTCTTGCCGAAACTGACCGGAGAGCAGCTCAACCCAATCGACCAATAGCAGGAAGGGAAAATCACGAAAGCGGCTCAAGCGAGATCGGATGGCGATACCGCATGGGTCAGCATTCACTCCCCAAATAATGGGCCTAAGCATATTCAGCTCAACACTCATTCAAGGCTAGTCAATGCCAGCTCAAGTGCAGCCGCTAGCTCTATCGACTTATCGGGATTGACAAAGTCGTGATGACGAGAGAAGACAGGATTACACCTAGCGCCTTTTCTAGCATAAAAACTCCAAAGCATCTTCAGCCTGGGCAATGCATGTTTGGGCGCAAAGATGTCCACCTGAATTGGCAATCTCTTAGGGCGATACTGACTATAGAGCAATTCCACGAAGGGATCGCCAGAGAGGTCTTCTTTCGCCGACCCCCCCTCGGGCGTCCTTTCACGCACTGGCACTGGACGGCTACCGACATGCAGATATTGAATAATCAGGGCCTTGACTGCCTGCAGGCGCCCTAGGACATAGCGGGAACGAGATGAATCACGAGAACGGATGAATTCAGTAAAATGCCGAGTCAATCTTGAAGAGAGGTGCCAAGACAGAAGAATGATTCCTATCCGGCGATGGATCAACGTTGTCGGTCCCGTATCCAACACACCCAAGAAACCAAGATCAGCCCCCCTCTCCAGGAGTGCTTCGGCTACAGCATGGGCGTACCACCCTCCCGCCGAAAAGCCAAGCAGATGAATCCGACCTTTCGGCCGCGAAGCCAAAATCTGGTCTGCATACTCCATGGCCATCTCCCGCACATTCATCTGCTGTGATAGTCCCAGCTCAACATTTGGGGCTTGAATGCCATAAACAGGTCGTTCAGGCGCGAGAGCCCGGGCAAGATCAACAAAGCCCCACACCGTTCCTCCCCAACCATGAATCACAAACAGCGGTGGTCGACTCCCCTTCGGCTGCAGTGTCACCAGCAATGAACTGGTGCTGGAAACCCTGCCCTGGATTAACTGCGCCAAACCGGAGATGGTGGGATTGTGAAAGATCGATGCCAGGGCAGGGGACGAGCCAATCACCATCTCAATCTGTGAAACCAGGCGTGCGGCGGCCAGGGAATGGCCGCCGATGGCAAAGAAGTTGTCGGTAATGCCGAAGTCACTGTGGCCAAGCACCTCAGCCCAGATCGCGTGAAGCTGACGCTCCAGATCAGAGGAGGGGGCAACTAACTGCTCGAGGTTTCCGGAGAATGAAGGAGCCGGCAGGGCCTTGCGATCGAGCTTGCCGTTGGGGGTGAGGGGAAGGCCCTCGAGCTGCAGGAAGGCAGCCGGCACCATGTAGTCGGGGAGGCGATCGGCCAGGAAGGCGCGCAGCTGTTCGGAGCTGGAGGCTGCAAGCGATGGCTGGGAAGCCACAGCCACCCAGTAAGCGATCAGACGGGGGTTGTTGGGATCGTCGCGGCGGAGCAGCACGACGGCCTGTGCGACGGCTGGATGGGCGAGCAGATTCGCCTCGATTTCACCGGGTTCGATGCGGAAGCCGCGCAGCTTGATCTGCTGATCGATGCGCCCATGGAAAGAGAGGGTGCCATCGGGATTCCAGGAGGCAAGATCACCGGACCTGTAGAGACGAGCTGTGGGATCGGAAGAGAAGGGATCGGGGATGAACGTCTCGGCGGTGAGTTCGGGATTGTTGAGATAGCCGCGTGCCAGGCCACCCCCGCCGATGTGGAGCTCGCCGGGGATGCCGATCGGGCAGGGTTGGCCGCCCTCATCCAGCACCCAAACATCAGTATTGGCAATGGGCCGCCCGATTGGCACGCCGTTGGGATCCACGGTGGCTGCAGCTGTGAAGTGCTGGCAGCAGGTAAAGGTGGTGTTTTCGGTGGGGCCGTAGCCGTTGATCAGTCCATGTCCTGGTGGAAACGCATCGAGCAGGCGCTGCACGTGTTCGCAAGAGAGCACGTCACCACCCGCGAGAATCTGCTGAACTCCGGCCAGAGCGGGCAATTCTGCTTCCACCATGGCGTGAAAGAGCCCTGCGGTGAGCCAGAGGGTGGTGATGCCGTGGTTTTTCAGTAAGGCTGCCAGTGCCGGTAAGGTCGGCTGCTCTGGTGGTGCCACCACCAACGTGCCACCGTTGAGCAGCGGGCCCCAGATTTCGAAGGTGGCGGCATCAAACGCGACTGGTGCGAGCTGCAGCACGCGATGGCCAGCCGAGAGCGGAAAGCCATTCACAGGATCCACCAGCCGCAGGATGGACTGGTGCGAGATCGCTACGCCTTTGGGCTTGCCGGTGGAACCAGAGGTGTAGCTGACATAGGCGAGAGGTGAGCCTGAGGCGACCTCCCCCTGTAGTGATGAATCCTCAACCACTGTTGCGCCATCCTGGTTGATCATCACGCTGCAGGCCGCTTCTTTGAGCAGCAGTGCGTGCCGTTCCTCAGGCCCGCTCGGATCAATCGGCAGATAAGCGCCACCGGCTTTGAGGATGGCAAGAAGGGAGACGATCAGCTCAACGGATCGTTCCAGGCAGACGGCGACGATGACTTCAGGTCCGACACCGAATTCAATGAGGTGATGGGCGAGCTGGTTGGAGCGGGCGTTGAGTTCTTGGTAGGTGAGTTGCTGATCCTCAAAGATCAGGGCGATGGCATCAGGAGTGCGTTCGACCTGCTGTTCAAAGAGCTGATGAACGCAGAGATCGGGCACGTCGATCGTGGGCCCCTGCTGCCAGGATTCGATCAGCTGCCGTTCTGAATCAGGGAGCAGGCAGAGAGAAGCAGCCGGTGCATCGGGAGCCTGCAGAGCAGAGGAGAGGAGGGTGAGCAGATGGGAGCAGAACCGCTCCATCCGATCGGATGAAAAGAGGTCGGTGGCATATGCGATGGAGCCATGTAGGCCGTGATCGGCGCTGCGGCGTAGGTAAAAGGAGAGATCCAGCTTGGACGATTGGCTCTTGGAGGGAATCGTTTCGACAGTGAGGCCATCGAGGTTGATCAGAGAGGCCTCAGGCAGCTCGATGAGCTGGAGCATGACCTGGACCAGTGGATTGCGGCTGGTGTCGCGGGGAAGGTTGAGCGCCTCGACGATCTGCTCAAACGGCAGCTCCTGGTGGTCGTAGGCCGCAAGAGAAGAGGCTTTGACCTGCTGCAGCAGCTGCCGGAAGCTCTGCTGGGTAGTAAAGCGAGTGCGGATTGGCAGCGTGTTGATGAAGAAGCCGATCAGGGGTTCGAGATCAGGATGGTTGCGGCCCCAGATGGGGATGCCGATAGCGAAGTCGTCCTGGCGGCTGTAGCGATGGAGCAGCAGGGCGAGCAAGGCGAGCAGACCCATCTGGAGAGTGGCACCCTCAAGGCGGCAGAGATCCTCGAAAGGAGCGAGGAGCTCAGCGGTGATCTTGAAGGCCACGCTGGCTCCCCGGTGGGAAGGGGTGGCGGGCCTTGGATGGTCGCTGGGGAGCTCGAGTGGTTCGAGAGCTGTGAGCTGGGGGATCCAGTAGTCCTTGAGGCTCTGCAGACGATCACCGCTGAGGCGTTGGCGCTGCCAGGCGGCGTAGTCGTGATAATGCGCCTGCAGCGGAGCCAGCTCGGAGGCTTGGCCGGAGCGGCGGGCGTTGTAGAGAGCAGTGAGATCCCTCGCTAAAACCGAAAGCGACCAGCCATCGGAGGCGATGTGGTGGTGGTTGAGCAGCAGCAGGTGGTGCTGGTGATCGACGGCGAGGAGCCTTGCGCGGATCAGGAGGCCGGAGGCCAGATCAAACGGTGTAGTGCGCTCCTGCTCCAACCACTGCTCGATGGCAGCATCAGGATTCCGATCGCCGAGAGGTTCTGGTTCGAGGTGAAAAGGAGTGGGGGGGTGGATGAGTTGCACTACCTCGCTCCCCTGAAGACAGAAGGAGGTGCGCAGGGTGGGATGGCGCTCGATCAGGTCGGCCAGGGCCAGACGGAGAGCCTTGAGGTCGAGGTTGCCCCTGAGCCGCCAGAGGGCAGGCAGGTGATAGGCGGTGAGATCCGGCTGCAGCTGATGGAGGAACCAGAGGCGGGATTGGGCGTAGGAGGCGGGGAAGGCCAGGCAGTGCTGGGGCCAGTCGCCAGTTAAGGATTCGGCGGCAGAGATCGGCTGAGCCTCAGCAGCAGTGCTGGAGGCCGAGAGCAGCGGAGTGAGCCCCGCAATGGAGGGGTTTTGGAAGAGCGCGGCAAGGGTTGGAGCAGAGCCGATGGCTTGCTCGATTCGTGAAACGAGGCGTGCGGCGGCTAGGGAATGGCCGCCGATGGCAAAGAAGTTGTCGGTGATGCCGAAATCGCTGTGGCCCAGCACCTCAGCCCAGATGGTGTGGAGCTGCCGCTCGAGATCGGTGGAGGGCTCAACGCGCTGCTCCAGATCTCCGGAGAAGGATGGAGCGGGCAGGGCCTTGCGATCGAGTTTGC
This sequence comes from Prochlorococcaceae cyanobacterium, assembly GCA_040399225.1. GTDB lineage: Bacteria > Cyanobacteriota > Cyanobacteriia > PCC-6307 > Cyanobiaceae > NIES-981. The sequence goes on from JBBASN010000036.1 coordinate 5,550, forward strand.
CATTGGGGGTGAGGGGAAGGCTCTCGAGCTGCAGAAAGGCAGCCGGCACCATGTATCCAGGCAGGCGTTCTGCCAGGAAGGCGCGCAGCTGCTCGGAGCTGGTGGATGCAAGCGATGGCTGGGAAGCAGCCGCGACCCAGTAAGCAATCAGGCGAGGGTTGTTGGGATCGTCGTGGCGGAGGATGACGACTGCTTGGGCGACGGCTGGATGGGCGAGCAGATTCGCCTCGATTTCACCGGGTTCGATGCGGAAGCCGCGCAGCTTGATCTGGTGATCGATGCGGCCATGGAAAGCGAGGGTGCCATCGGGGTTCCAGGAGGCAAGATCCCCGGATTTGTAGAGGCGAGCGCTGGGGTCGGATGAGAAGGGATCGTGGATGAATTTTTCGGCGGTGAGCTCGGGGTTGTTGAGATAGCCGCGTGCCAGACCTGCACCACCGATATGGAGTTCGCCGGGGATGCCGATCGGGCAGGGTTGGCCTGCTGGGTCCAGGATGTGTAGGGAGGTATTGGCGATAGGGCGTCCGATGGAGATGTGGTCATCGCTTTGAATCCTGGCGAATGATGAATAGATAGTCGCTTCTGTCGGGCCATATCCATTCCAGACGCTGCTGCCCATCTGACAGAGCTGTTGGGCGAGAGTGGTTGCCAGAGCTTCTCCGCCAGCCAGGATGGTGAGGTTCGATCTGTTGTGCCCTGCGCTATCTACCAGGCCCTGCAGTACCGATGGAGTGGCCTGCAGCAGCGTGATGAGATGCGCGCTGAGCAATGCCTGGATTGCATCAGGATCACGACGCTGCTGCTCATCTGCGAGGACAATCCTGGCTCCAGAGGCGAGGGTGATGATGAGCTCCACAAGGGAAATATCGAAAACTGCAGAGGTCAGGCCGAGGACAGTCGAGCCTGGTTGCAGCGGGAGCAAAGCCTGCAGACCAGCGAGGCGATTGGCCAGCGCTTGATGGTCAATCTGCACACCTTTGGGCATTCCGGTGGAACCAGACGTGAACAAGACATAGGCCGTTGTATGCGGGATAACTCGCTGCGGATTGATGACGCAGTCTTCCGTTGACTCGTGGAGATCGGAGAGCACGACGCGTCCCAATCCCTTGAGTGCATCTGCGTTGTGGCTGTTGCTCAGGTTTCCAACCACCAGCTTGGTTTGAGAGAGGCTGAGCACCGTCAGCAGGCGCTCTGGCGGCCAGGAGGGATCAACAGGCAGATAGGCCCCACCAGCTTTGAGGATGGCAAGAAGGGAAACGATCAGTTCAACGGACCGTTCCAGGCAGACAGCGACGATGACTTCAGGGCCTACGCCGAGAGCAATGAGGTGATGGGCCAGCTGGTTGGCGCGGACGTTGAGATCGGCGTAGGTGAGTTGCTGATCCTCAACGATCAGGGCAATGGCATCAGGAGTACGTTCAACCTGCTGCTCAAACAGCTGATGCACCCAGAGATCGGGCGCATCGATCGTGGGCCCGTGCTGCCAGGATTCGATCAGCTGCCGTTCGGCATCTGGGAGTAAGTGGAGGAAGTCGACACTTGCATCCGGCTCCTCAAGCGCAGAAGCCAGCAAAGTGAGCAGATGGGTCCCCATGCGTTCGATGCGCTCCCCATCGAACAAGTCAGTGGCATAGACCACATCAGCCCTCAGGCCGCCTTGCTCAGTGCGATGCAGGTGGAACTCCAGATCAAGCTTGGCGGCAGATCGGCGGCGAAACAGAGGTTCTGACTCCATCTGTCCAAGACCCTGCAGAGAGTCCTCGGGCAGCTCGATCAGCTGGAGCATCACCTGCACCAGCGGATTGCGGCTGGTTTCGCGGGGGAGATTGAGCGCCTCGACGATCTGCTCAAAGGGGAGCTCCTGATGGTCATAGGCGGCGAGGGACGAGGCTTTGACCTGTTGGAGGAGCTGGCGGAAGCTCTGCTGCGGCTCAAACCGCGTGCGCACAGGCAGCGTGTTGACGAAGAAGCCGATCAGGGGCTCGAGATCCGGATGGTTGCGGCCCCAGATGGGAACGCCGATCGCGAAGTCATCCTGGCGGCTGTAGCGATACAGCAGCAGGGCGAGGAGGGCGAGCAGGCCCATCTGGAGCGTGGCACCCTCAAGGCGGCAGAGCTCCTCAAAAGGACCCAGGAGCTCCGGAGTGATCTGGAAGGACACACTGCCCCCCTGGTGGGATGGGGTGGCGGGCCTGGGATGGTCGCTGGGAAGCTCGAGCGGTTCGAGCCCCGTGAGCTGACGAGTCCAGTAGTTCTTGAGGCTCTGCAGGCGATCGCCGCTCAGGCGTTCTCGCTGCCAGGCGGCGTAGTCGGGGTAGTGCACCCGCAGAGGTGCCAGCTCGGCAGATCGGCCGGAGTGGCGGGCGTTGTACAGCTCAGTGAGATCGCGAGACAGCACTGAGCGTGACCAGCCATCAGAGGCGATGTGATGGTGGTTGATTAGCAGCAGGTGGTGCTGGTGATCGACCGCGAGCAGCCGGGCGCGGATCAGAAGGCCGGCGCTGAGATCAAAAGGAGTGGCGCGCTCCTGCTCCAACCACTGCTCGATGACGGCATCAGGGTTGCGATCAGCAAGAGGTTCTGGTTCGAGAGGGAAGGACGCGGCGGGATGGATGAGTTGCAGCACCTCGCTGCCTTGCAGGCGGAACGAGGTGCGTAGGGTGGGATGGCGCTCGATCAGGTCTGCCAGGGCCAGGCGGAGCGCGTTGAGATTGAGGTTGCCGCTGAGCCGCCACAGGGCAGGCAGGTGATAGGCGGTGAGATCAGGCTCGAACTGGTGGAGGAACCAGAGCCGCGATTGGGCGTAGGAGGCGGGGAAGGCCTGTCTGTTGAATCCCCAATCCCCTGGGATCGGCGCGGCGGAGCGGATGGTGCAAGCTTCATCGGCATTTTTGCGTTGCCGCAGCTTGGCCACCCGATCCGATAGGGATTGAGGCATGCTCATGCTTCCCCCGCCCGTTGGAGATTGGTGTGCAGCACGGCATTGCAATGGGAGAGCTGCCGGGCCGAAGCCAATGCCCCACTGAGATCACCCTCCGCATCGCTGAGATCATCCAGCGCTTTCTCGATGGCACCCTGGGCGGCAAACAGGCACGGTGTGCTGTAGATCAGGCCCTGCACACCGTGGCCAGCCAGATCGGCCCTACTGCAGGGCGGCACTTTGCCGCCGCCGATCACGTTGCTGAACACCGGACAGGCCACAGCCGCGCGGATCTGGGCGATGAGCTCGAGGTCCTTGATGCCATCGGCCAGCACTGCATCGCAGCCTGCCTGCTCGAAGGCCTGCACGCGCGTGAGAATCTCCTGTGGATCGGAGGCATCGGTGCGGCCCACCACCACCAGTGAGCTGCGATCCGCCAACACAGCCTCCAATTTTTTCAGATACTCAGGCAGCGGCAGCAGTTGCTTGCCACCCAGATGTCCGCAGCGTCGGGGCCGGGCCTGATCTTCCAGCACCACGCCCGAGGCGCCACAACGCTCCAGCGTGCGGGCAACGTGGCTGGCCACGGTGGCGTCGCCGAAGCCATCATCGATGTCCACCAGCAGGTGGTGGCTGGGGAGCAGCGCCCGCAGGCGGTTGGTGGTTGTGGTGAGATCGCCCCAGCCGATGAAGCCGATGTCCGGCAGCCCGTAGGCACTGGCTGCCAAGCCAAAGCCACTGAGAAACAGGGACTCAAACCGATCGGCGGCCAAGGAGGCGCTGAACAGGTCGTAGATGCCCACGAAGGGCAGGATCTGTTGCTGATCGGCTGCCAGCTCGAGAGCATAGCGAAGCCGTTGGCCAGCACTGGCGGCCATTGTCATGACGCGACCTCCTCAGCTTCTGCCAGGGCCTGGTCCAGCAGGTGGTCGAGCTGTTCAGCCAGGCTCCGCACGGTGGGATAGGCAAAGAGCAGCGTCGGGCTGAGCTCCAGGGCCAGCTGCTGCTCGAGGGCACCGACCACGCGCTGGCCGGAGAGAGAATCGCCGCCCAGCTGGAAGAAGTTGGCATGGCACCCAGGCGCTGGTTGCTTGAGCACGGCAGCGAAGGTGTGGGCCACCAGCTCCTCCAGCTCTCCGTTGGCTGGTTCGTCGGTGGGGCGCAACAAAGCGCCGAGTTTGTCGGCCAACCCGATGCGCTGGAGCTTGCCGGTGGCGCCACGGGGCAGGTCCGGCAACAGCACGATCCGGGAGGGCACCTCATGGGGTGCAAGCATCCCGAAGACATGGCGGCGCAGCGCCTGCTCATCGGCCTGGGCGCCGGCACGCAGCACCACCGCCGCCGCCAGGTCTTCGCCCAGGGTGGAGTGGGGCACGGCAAAGGCCAATGCCTGCTCCACCGCCGGATGCTGGAGCAAGGCCTCATCCACGCGGCGAGGAATCACTTTCTCGCCACCACGGTTGATCATCTCCTTGAGGCGGCCAGTGAGGGTAAGGCGCCCCTGGGCATCCAACAGGCCCTCATCTCCCGTGAGGAACCACCGTTCTCCAGTGGCTGTTTCCACCCAGCCACTTTGATTAACGCCCTCGTAGCCAGCGGTCACGCCCGTCCCCCGAATGGCGACCTCACCGGCCTCTCCCGCTGGGAGGGGAGCATGGTTGGAGCCAAGAACCTCCACCTCTGGTCCAGCCGGCAGGCCAACGCTGCCGGGCAAGCGCCCATGGCCGCTACCGGGCAGGCGGTTGCTGCAGATCTGATGGGCCGCCTCGGTCATCCCGTAGGCCTCAAGCACCGGCACCTGAAACACAGTTTCCAGCCGGTCGAGCACCGCTGGCGGCAGAGGCGATGAGGAAGAACGCAACAAGCGCAGCCGATGGGCTGGGGGCATGGCGCCCCTTCGATCGATCTCGGCAAGCAGACCCTGCAGCAGGGTGGGCACCGCCGACAGCCAGGTGGGCTGGAGGCTTTCCAGCAGGTGCAGCAGGGTGGGGGGTGCGTTGCTCCGGCAGCAGATCACATTGCCGCCTGCCAGCAAGGGCGCCAGCAGCGACGACACAATGCCGTGGATATGGAAGAGCGGCATTGCCGCCAGGCTGCGATCGTCTGGTCCGAGCCCCAGGACATCCGCCACCGCCTGAGCTGATGCCAGCAGATTGGCATGGGTCAGCGGCACCACCTTGGGCCGGGAGGTGGTGCCGGAGGTCTGCAGGAGGAGGGCAAGATCTGATGGCTGCGGTAATGGCCCGGGAGGCGCTCCCGGCTCCGGGAGCCCGAGGGGATCGAACGGCAGCACCGGCAGCTTCAGCTGAGCGGCGGCCTCCAGGATCGCTGCTGGGGGCTCGGCATCCACGAGCACGTGGGTGATGCGCAGTCGCTGCAGGTCGTCGACAAGCACGCCAACCGGGCTTGTTGGCACCAGGGGCGCCACCGCTGCGCTAGCCATGGCTCCGAGCAGGCTGGCTGCCATGGTTGTACCTGGTGCCATCACCAGGGCAAGGCGGTGCTGGTGGCCGATGCCGTGGCGTTGCAGGAACGCCTGGGAAGCGGCAACAGCCTGCGCCAGATGCTGGCGGGTGATCAATGTGCCATCTGCTGCCAGGAGCGCAGGGGCTTGGCGGGGGGATGCTGGGGGCTGGAGCCACCAGCAGATCTTGGGGCTAAACTTGTCCATTACTATCCTGTGATTGGCCAGCAAGGAAAACCATGAGCCCTGTGACTTATGCAAACTTGACGGGCTTGCGAAATTGATGATCCTTGGAAATCCATAACATCTTGGCTTCCGAAATCCTTTTGCTCACCCTGAGGTGAATTGAGCAATTCGTTATTTACATATGTCATTTAAAGCCATGGTGCGCAGAGCCGTCCAGTTCATAAATGTCCTTTGCTGGCCTATTTGAAGGCGGTGGTGATGTTTTGATTCAACGGCTGTGGGGCCCAGATCCAGCCGATCGATCGGCGGCGGGCAGCAGGGCCAGCCTGAAGCTGCCATGGCCGCTGATGGCCGCCTGCGAAAAGGCGCGGGCAGCTGTACGGGTCAGCTCGCTTGCAACCTGTTCTCTTGCAACCATGGGATGGCCCGGAGCCTCAGTCGTGCGCGCCAGTCTCGCTGATGCTGGTGGAGTCCCTGGCGCCACTGCGCACAATGGAGCTGGCCCGCGTTGTCTCCGGTCCGATGACAAGCTTTGCGAGCCTCCGCGCTGACCGCCACAGCCGCTGGCTCGAGGAGCTGCGGTGCCGCTGCAGGGAGCTTCTGCAGCAGCCCATGGCCGAAGGGGATTGGCCGGATCAGATCTGGTTGTTTGGCTCCCGCGCCCGGGGGGATTGGGATGGCTGGTCGGATACGGATCTGCTGGTGGTGGCTGCTGAGCAAGCGGTGGCGGAGCGTTGGGCGGATCGTCTGATCGATGCCGGCTTCGGTGGTGATGTGATCGCCATGGACCGCGCCCGCTGGCGGGCTTTGCCAACCCATGCTTCCGCCATCTGGCGGGCCGTTGCCCAGGAAGCCATCCCCCTGCTCGAGCTGGAGGCAACATGAACGCGCGACCGAATGCCTGGTTGAGCCAGGCTGAGAACGACCAGGCCCTGGCGCGCTTGGCCTGCGACAACGGCTATCGGGCCCAGGCCTGCTTCTTCGCCTCCCAGGCTGCGGAACAAGCATTGAAGAGCGCCCTGCTGGAGTTGGGGCTGGAGCCACCTCACACCCATGTGCTCACAGACCTCACCGCCGCCCTGGCCGCCAGCGGCTTGGATGTGGCGGCGCAGCGGCTGCCGCTGCGCCGCTTGAGCCGCATGGCCATCAGCTCGCGCTACCCGATGGATGCCACACCACCCTCGGAGCTGTTCGACCGTGATGAGACTGATCAGGCACTGGACACGGCCACTGCGGTGATCCGCGCCCTGCGGGCCTGTGATCAAGACTGAGGGCTCGGATTGCAGCTTTGCGGTGGCCCTCGGCGCCAACCTGCCAAGCCCGGCGGGGCCGCCGCTGGCCACCCTGCTGGCGCTGCGGCCGCTACTCACCATCACGCTGCAGCAGCTCTGGGCTGCCTGGGGGGACGGTCCGCCTGCACTGCACTGGTCGCCCCTGTTCCGCACGGCAGCGGTGGGCGGTCCCCCCGGCCAGCCGGACTACCTCAATGCGGTTCTGCTGGTGCACAGTGGCGGCATCCCCCAGCAGCGGCGGGCCCTGGAGGTGCTGTCTCGCCTGCAGCAGCTGGAGCGCCAGTTCGGGCGCGAGCGCCGTGAGCGCTGGGGGCCCCGCAGCCTCGATCTGGATCTGCTCTGGTGGGGCCCACTGCAGTGCAGCAGCGAGCGCCTGGTGTTGCCCCATCCCCTGTGGAGCCAGCGGCCGTTTGTGCTGGCTCCGCTGGCGGCGATCGACGGCGACCTGGTGCCACCGGGCGCGCCCATGACGGTGGGCCAACAGCTGGCCGAACTGCAGCGCAGTTCTGGTGAGCCGCCGCCGAAACCCTGGGAGGGCCCAGGCGGCTGGCCTGAGTCGCCCTGATCGCCCTGGGCATCCAACCCCTCCGGCAGGGGCCTGCGCGATGCTGGCTTCCACGATGCCCGCCGCCGATGGCGCCCCTGCCACCCCCTGAGCCCGCGCGCCACCTGGAAACCACCGCCAGCCTCGATGCCCGCAAGCTGCGCTTCGAGATCAACCGGATGGTGCTGCCGATGGGGGTGGAGGGCAGCTTCGGCGTGATCAAACATCCCGGCGCGTCCTTGGCGGTGCCGGTGCTGGACGACGGCCGGGTGGTGATCCTGCGCCAGTACCGCTTCGCCGTGGCCACCCGGCTGCTGGAGTTCCCGGCCGGCACCCTCGATCCGGGCGAATCACCTCTAAGCACCATGCAGCGGGAGCTGCAGGAGGAGGCGGGCTACAGCGCCGAGCGCTGGGACCCCCTGGGGGCGATGCTCCCCTGTCCCGGGTACTCCGATGAGGTGATCCACCTGTTCCTGGCCCGGCAGCTCAGCCCACTGGAGCAGCCTCCCGCCGGCGACGACGACGAGGACCTGGAGGTGCTGCTGCTGGAGCCGGGCGAACTGGATGCAGCCCTCGCCAGCGGCGATGAGTACCTCGACGGCAAGAGCGTGACGGCCTGGCTGCGGGCCAAGCAGCTGCTCGGCGTCTGACCAACAGCCAAACCACTCCATGACACCCCCCCGATGGCTGTTCTGGCACCGCCGCGACCTGCGCCTGGCCGACAATCTGGGCCTGGCCGCCGCCGCCCGGGCCACCCCGGCCCTCACCGGGGTGTTCGTGCTGGATCCGGCGATCCTGGAGGCCCGCGCCCCGGCGGAGGTCCCGGGCGAGCTGCCGGCGGTGGCGCCGGCGCGGCTGTGGTTTCTCCAGAAGAGCCTGCTGGAGCTGGCCGAGGGCTGGCGGGCTGCCGGCAGCCGGCTGCTGGTGCTGCAGGGGGATCCGGAGCTGGTGCTGCCGCAGGTGGCGGCGGCCCTGGGGGCGGAGGTGGTGGCCTGGAACCGGGATGTGGAGCCCTATGGGCGCGAGCGCGACCGGCGGGTGGCGCGGGCGCTGCAGGCCGATGGGCGCAAGGTGCTGGCCGGCTGGGACCAGCTGCTGGTGGAGCCCGAGGCCCTCAGCACCGGCGCCGGCGACCCCTACCGGGTGTATGGGCCTTACTGGCGCAGCTGGCGCCGGCGGGTGGAGCAGCTGGAGTCCCTCGGTTCGGCCGCCTCGGGCGGCCTGGAGCCGCTGCCGGCCCCGAGCGACCTGATCGATGGCGATCCCGCCGCGCCCATCAGCCTGCCTGTGCTGAGTCTGGAAACCGGGGGGGCCGGCCAGAGCCTGATCAGCCACGGCTTCGAGGGTGCCGACCTCTGCCCCTGCCGCCCGGGGGAGACGGCGGCCCAGCAGCAACTGGCGGCCTTCTGTGCGGGGCTGGAGGGCAATGGCCGCAGTGCCCCCCTGCTCAGCTACGACGAGGGCCGCAACGTCCCCGGCGAGGCCGGCACCTCAGCCCTGAGTGCGGCTTTCAAGTTCGGCACGCTCAGCCCGCGCCAGGCCTGGGCGGCGGCCCAGCAGGCCCGGCACACCGTGGCAGCGCTGGGGGGCGCCGAGGAATCCCTGGCCTCGATCCAGGTGTGGGAACAGGAGCTGGCCTGGCGCGAGTTCTACCAGCAGGCCCTGTTCCATTTCCCCGAGCTGGCGGAGGGGCCCTACCGGCCCCAGTGGCGCGCCTTCCCCTGGGAGAACGACCCGCAGCGCTTCGCGGCCTGGCGCGAGGGGCTCACCGGCATGCCGATCATCGACGCGGCCATCCGTCAGCTCAATGAGAGCGGCTGGATGCACAACCGCTGCCGGATGATCGTGGCCTCCTTCCTGGTCAAGGACCTGATCTGCGACTGGCGCTGGGGCGAGGCCTCCTTCATGGCCCGGCTGGTGGATGGCGACCTGGCCGCCAACAACGGCGGCTGGCAGTGGAGCGCCAGCAGCGGCATGGACCCCAAGCCCCTGCGCATCTTCAACCCGGCCACCCAGGCCTCGAAATTCGACCCGGAGGCCCGCTACATCCGCCACTGGCTGCCGGAGCTGAAGCACGTGGCCACCCGCGACCTGCTCAGCGGTGAGATCGCCCCCCTGGAGCGGCGCGGCTACCCGGCGCCGCTGGTGAGCCACAAGCTGCAGCAGGCGCGGTTCAAGGCGCTCCACGCCACGATCAAGGGCTGAGGGGCGGAGCGGGAGTGGACTGCTGGTCTAGGCCGCAACGGGAGCGGTGGCCTGCATCAGCGCCCGCAGCACCTCCACCACCCGCCGCTGCTGGGGCTCGCTGAGCTCCGGGAAGATGGGCAGGCTGAGCACCTCAGCGCAGAGCCTCTCGGTGACCGGCAGGGAACCGGGCCCGTAACCCAGCTCGGCGTAAGCCGGCTGACGATGGATCGGAATCGGGTAATAGATGATCGTGCTCACGCCGGCATCCTGGAGCTGGCGCTGCAGCCAGTCGCGGCAGCAGCCCTCGGGCAGGCCGAACACAGAGCTGTCTGCGGAGGGGGTGCACCCCGCCGCGGCACCGTCACAGGCCGGCGAGCCAGCGGGGCAGAGCGGCACCCGCACCACGAACTGGTTCCAGCTGTTGCCCTCCGGACCGGCATCGGGCAGCTGCAGCAGGGGCAGACCAGCCAGCTGCTGGCGGTAGTGGGCGGCGATGCCCCGGCGCCGCTCCACCCAGCGGGGCAGGTGGGGCAGCTTCACCGCCAGCACGGCGGCCTGGATGGCATCGAGGCGGCTGTTGTAGCCCAGCTCGGTGTGCAGGTAACGCCGCGGCATGCCGTGCACCGCCAGCTGGCGGATCGTCTGGGCCAGCTCGGGATCACGGCAGGTCACGGCGCCGCCATCGCCGGCACCGCCGAGATTCTTGGTGGGGAAGAAGCTGAAGCAGCCGGCATCGCCCCAGCTGCCCACCGGCCGGCCCGCCCAGTTGGCACCCGTGGCCTGGGCACAGTCCTCCACCACCTTGAGGCCATGGCGCTCGGCGATCGCGCACACCCGCTCCATGTCCACCGGCCGGCCGAACAGATGCACCGGCAGCAACGCCTTGGTGGCCGGCGTGATCGCCGCCTCCAGTTGATCGAGATCGATCAGGTAGCTGTGCGGATCCACATCCACGAACACGGGCGTGGCGCCCACGCTGCTGATCGCCTCAGCCGTGGCAAAAAAACTGAAGGCGGTGGTGATCACCCCATCGCCCGGGCCGATCCCCAGGCCCCGCAGGGCCAGCACCAGGGCATCGGTGCCGCTGTTGCAGCCCACCGCGTGGGGAACACCCATGGATGCCGCAAACGCCTGCTCGAAGCCGGCGATCACGCCCCCGCCGATGTACTGGCCGCTGTGCAATACCTGCAACACGGCCTGATCAAGCTCCTCACCGAGCGCCTTGAGCTGCTCGTTGAGACTGAAGGGGGGCACTTGCATGGCGGCCAGGTTAGGCATGCAAATGCCGGCCGATCAGCAGGCCCATTCCGGTTCCTCACCCGGTCGCCATTTGATGTTGCAGCCGATCGCCGGCCGCTGCTCCGCCGGCAGCGGCTGGCCGGCCAGCAGGGCTTCGATGGCGGCGCGGATGTCAGCGCCGTCGCAGGGCAGGGCGCTGCCGGGGCGGCTGGCATCGAACTGGCCCCGATACACCAGGCGATGCTGCTGCGCGGCTTCATCCCAGGAATAAAGGAAGGGATCGGGGGTGCAGGCGGCGCCGAACGACCTGGCCAGCTGCTGATCGGCGTCGAACAGGTAGGGGAAGCCCCAGCCCTGGGCCCGGGCCTGGGCCCGCAGCCCCTCGGGGCCGTCCTGGGGGTGGGTGAGGGTGCTGTTGCTGGCGATCGCCAGCAGCTGCAGAGCGGGGTAATCCCTCTCCAGGCGGCCGATCTCGGCCTCCACGTGCTTCACGAACGGGCAGTGGGCACAGATGAACAGCACCAGCAGCGGCCCCGCCGGCAGGGGCGGCAGGGGTTCGCCGGCCACCGGCACGGCCGAACCACGCCCCAGGGCCTCCTCCAGCGCCTGGCGGGGCAGGGGGGTGCCCAGCGGCACCATCCGGGAGGGGGTGAGGGCCATCGATCCAGGGCGGCTGGGCCGAGTGTGGCGCGCCGGTGGCCGGCGCTGCACTGCGGGGCCGGCGTTTCCTGCAACATCGGTGGCGTTGCCAGCCTCCTCCCGATGCTTCGCCTCCTCCGCTTTCGGCGCGCCAGCCTGGGGACCGTTGCCGCCGTGCTGGGCCTGCTGGCGTCGGGCTGCGCGCCGGCCCACCGGCGGGCCAGCTGGGCCATCTATCCGCTGCCGCGCCAGCAGCCCCACGACGGCGTGGCGGTGGTGAGCCAGCCGGATGGCTACGGGCTGCACATCTGGATCGCTGCCGACCTCAGCGAGAGCGGCATCTGCCAGCCCCGCTGGCGGCCGGATGCCGCCCGGCTGTTCAACGGCAACGGCACGGCCCCGTTCAGCTCCGGCCTGGCCACCCGGGAGGAGTTCTTCCAGGCGGTGGCCCGCGGCGACGTGCGCCGGATGCTGCGGCGCGAGAGTGAAGCCCTCTGCCGGAAGCGGGCAGCCCAGCGCAGCTTCCGCTGGCAGGAGCCGCCCCGCGAGTCCGGCCAGGTGCGGGAGGAGCCCTTCCCCCTGCTCCAGGAACACGAACTGCTGAGCGACCCCAAGGCGATCGAGAAACTGGAGAATCAGTTGCTCAAACCGTCAGCCCCAGCCCAACCTCCAGCAAAACCTCCCCAGACCAGGGGCTCCGCCACCCGCCAGTAGCGGGAGAAGCGGCGCAGGTCGGGGGCGCCGGCGCCCTCCAAGGGGAGGGCCACGAAGGGCTCGGGCTCCAGCACCTGCAACGGCAGCACCGCCGCCAGCCGTGCCGCGATCTGCAGGAAGCGCGGGTCCACCGCCCGGCTGGTGACGATGCCATCGGCGCCGCTGGACTGGGCAGCTGCCAGCAGTTCGGCCGCCACATCGCCCTGCTTCACCGTCACGGGCAGCTCGGCCAGGCACTCGCGCAGGAAGCGCAGCCGCCCTGCCGCCAGGGGTGTGCCACCGGTGGTGGCGGTGCGACCTGCGATCAGCTCTGCATCGAACACGAACAGGGCCGGAGCACCGGGATGGGCACGCAGGGCCGGATTGACAGGCCCCAGGGCCTCGCCATGCACCCAGATCAGGGGCCGGCGGGGTGGCGGGCCGCTGGGTGGCACGGCCCACGGCTCAGCGGGCTGGTGCGGGGTTGGAGCGGTCTGGCCAGGGGAGGATGAGCTGGGTTCCGCCTGGGAATCCAGCGGCCTGAACAGGCGGGCCTGCAACGCCTCGTAACTCGCCTCGAACGGACAGCCGGCGCCGGCCCGCGGACACCCCAGGCAGTACCGCCCGGAACTGAAGCGTTCCAGGTTGGCGCGGTTGAAGATGTAGGGCTTGTGGCTGAAGCTGCTGGCCACCCACTGCCAGCTGAGGTTGTTGCTGGCGGGGTCACCGTCGAGCAGGTGCTGCAGGAACCAGCGGGCCCCGGCCTGCCAGCGCACCCGCCGCCAGTGCACCACGTAGGCCGCCAGCCACATGCGGGCGTGATTGTGCAGCCAGCCCGTGCCGCTGAGCTCGGCCGCAAAGCCATCGATGCAGGCGAGCCCCGTTGCCCCGGCGGCGATATCGCTGGGCAACTCCGGCGCGTAGGCCTCGGGCGGGTGGCCGGTCTTGAGGGGTTCCCGGTCGACCCAGATGCCATCGCCCAGCTGGCGCCAGAGCCGCTGCCAGTAGTCGCGCCAGCCCAGTTCGTTGATCAGCTTCTCGCCGGCACGGCGCTGGGCGGGGCTCCAGCGCCATGCCGCGGACGCGGAAGGGAACAGCTCACCCTGGAGTGTCGGTTCGGGCTCGACCGGAGCCCGCAGGCGCTCGAACACCGCCTCGCGCACCTCCGCCAGGGTGAGCACCCCATGGCGGATGTAGGGGGAGAGCCGGGTCACGGCCCCGTCCAGGTGATTGCGACTGGCGCCGTAGCGGGCCGGATCGATGGCGGCCAGCCGCTGCTCCGCCGCCCGGCGGCCGCCCCTGGCAACGGGAGTGGGCGATGGAGTCATGATTCGCAGCGAATGTGGTTGGCCAGGGAATCGGGGTGGGCCGGCCAGCTGTCCAGCTCGGATCAGGGAGATGGCGAATCAGCCTGATGGATCGCTTCGGCTGGTTCACCTGCAGACCCATGGCCCACGCTGCTGTTCAGTCGACCAACTGCCAGAGCGAGGGGATACAAGGTGACGTTCTCCACCGACCTCGCCTGCGCCGCTGAAAAGGGATTGTCAAGGTCGCCGATCAGAAACAGCAACTTGAGCAGCAGAAGGGTAAGGGCGCCAATGAAGTACAGAGCTTCCCCGAATGGCTCAATCTCAGCAAACATCAACCCGCCGAGCAGCAGGGCCGCTCCCACATAGGTCATCCAATAAACCGTGGGGATGAATGCCGTTTCACGAATCACTTCGATGCGATAAACGTGTCGACGGATAGTGGCCAGTTCAAGCAACAGCCTGGCCTGCAGCGGGGCGGGGTTCCAGATGGCCAGTCGCTGGATCGAACGCTGCAAGGTATCGAACTCATTGAGCAACGGGGTCACCACACCCCCATCCCTGATCCAGAGCAGCAGATCGGTGGCAAAGCCAGCCAGCAGCGCCAGAGCTCCTGTCACGTCAGCATCGGCGTGTCGCTCGCGGACACTGTCTGTCTCAGAGGCCAGGCATTCCAGGGCCGAGGCCAGCTCCCCAGGGATCTTTTCGCTCTCCTTGTAATCCATCAGCACCCCGTTGAGCAGGAAACCCATCAGGAACACCTCGGAGGCCACCAAGGCCGGGAAGAGGGGATTGGGAGCCAACACCTCCCAGTGCCTGCGGTGCACCAGGATCTTGACGGCCAGGATCCCAGCCAGGAGCAGGCTCACGCGAGCAACAAACCACAGGCGCCGCAGGGTGGGACTGCTCGGAGAATCGGCGTGGGTCTCGATCACGCCTCAATCACCATCCGGCTGGTCATCGCTGGTCTGCGCTGCGGGCAACGGCGGTTGGCTCGGTGGAGGCAACACCTCCAGCTCGGGCGGGTTGGGTGCCGTCTCCGGACCGACCAGGTCCACGGCGGTGCGTTGCACCAGCAGCCGGAAGCGCAGGGGCGCCTGGCTGCGGTTGATGAACGACTGCACATCCGCCACCTGCTGGGAGGTGGGCAGGGCCGGATCCGTGACCCGCACCCGGGCGCGGATCAGCGGCGGATTCTGGTTCCAGTCGATGGACAGCCCCACCAGGTCGATGGCGGGATCACTGCCGAGGGTGATCGTGCTGCTGCGCAGCTGTTGCTCGATGGCCACCTCCAGCTGCTGGGCCTTGGTCTCCTGCCGGGATCGCAGCAGCAGCCGGTAGAAGCTGCTGCCCAGCGGAATCACCAGCAGGGCGGTGAGGGCCACGCTGGTGAGGCCGAGCCGGCTGTGAAACAGGCGGCTCCGGTACACCCTCTCCAGCGTTCCCAGAGCTGCCATCGCCCCCACCATGATCCCCAGGAGGTTGGTGATGAACAGCAACAGGGCCCCATAGGCCTGGGCCCACTGGGAGGAGGAAAGCAGAATTCCCACCACACACATCGGCGGCACCAAGGCCACGGCAATGGCCAGGCCGGCCAGGGCCGAGATCGCGTCCTTGCGCAACTTGGCGTACATCGCCACGGCCCCGGCCACCAGGGCCACGCCGAGGTCGAGCAGGTTGGGGCTGGTGCGGTTGAGCACCTCACTGCCGAAGCTGGGGAGCGCAACCAGATGCCCCACGGCCATCGCCAGCAGCACGCAGATCACCACACCCAGCATCAGGGTGCGCAGGGCCCGCAGGAACATCGGCAACCGCCCCTGCAGGATCTCGAAGGCCATCGCCTGCAGCGGCAGGATCCAGGGGGCCACCACCATGGCGCCGATCACCACGCCGGGGCTGTTGGCCAGCAGACCGAGGCTGGCGATCAGGGTGGCACCCACGGTGAGCACCACGAACACCTGACTGAAGCTGGCCTCGTGCTCGAACTCCTGGCGCAGGGCGTCCAGCCGGGCCTCATCGGACGGGAGCAGGCCAAAGGGCATCCATTCACCAGGCCGGTTAGGACCTGAATCCAGTCATGGAAAAGCTAGGTCGATTGCTGACAGCACGCCGGTGCCGCTGGCAACCACACAGGAACGACCATGAACCCAGCGCCACGGCTGACCATCGGTGCCAGCGAGGGCCGCAAAACCGCCTGCGGGCCCTGCGAGAGAATCCCCGCACTCCAACCGGCTCCCCATGCTCCTCGATCTGCGCGGCAAGAAGGCCCTGGTGACGGGCATCGCCAACAACAAGTCGATCGCCTGGGGCATCGCCCAGCAGCTGCACGCCGCCGGCTGCGAGCTGGG
>JBBASN010000037.1:0-21164 GCA_040399225.1 Prochlorococcaceae cyanobacterium
TCAACCCCGACGACCTCTCCAAGTCGAAGGTGGCGCTCTGCTACGGCCAGATGAACGAGCCCCCCGGCGCCCGCATGCGCGTGGGCCTGTCGGCGCTCACCATGGCCGAGCACTTCCGTGACGCCAACAAGCAGGACGTCCTCCTGTTCGTCGACAACATCTTCCGCTTCGTGCAGGCGGGCTCCGAGGTGAGCGCCCTGCTGGGCCGCATGCCCTCGGCCGTGGGCTACCAGCCCACCCTCGGCACCGACGTCGGCATGCTGCAGGAGCGCATCACCTCCACCCTCGAAGGTTCGATTACGTCGATCCAGGCTGTGTACGTGCCGGCGGACGACCTCACCGACCCCGCTCCCGCCACCACCTTCGCCCACCTGGATGCCACCACCGTGCTCAGCCGCGGCCTGGCCTCCAAGGGCATCTACCCTGCTGTGGATCCCCTGGATTCCACCAGCACCATGCTGCAACCGGCTGTGGTAGGCGACGAGCACTACCGCACAGCCCGCGCCGTGCAGAGCACCCTGCAGCGCTACAAGGAACTGCAAGACATCATCGCCATTCTCGGTCTCGACGAACTCTCCGAGGACGATCGCCGCACGGTAGACCGCGCCCGCAAGATCGAGAAGTTCCTCTCCCAGCCCTTCTTCGTGGCCGAGATCTTCACCGGCATGCCTGGCAAGTACGTGAAGCTCGAAGATACCATCAAGGGCTTCAACATGATTCTTGCTGGTGAACTTGACGATCTGCCAGAGGCAGCCTTCTACCTGGTGGGCAACATCGATGAGGTGAAGGCCAAGGCCGAAAAGATCCTGTCTGAGGCCAAGGGCTGATCACACCCTGAGGAGTTAACCCGATGAGTCTCACCCTGCGAGTTCTGGCCCCTGACCAGAGCGTTTTTGACGGCACCGCCGAAGAGGTAATCCTGCCCAGCACCACTGGGCAAGTGGGCATCCTTCCCGGCCACGTGACCCTGCTGGCGGCCCTGGAAACCGGGGTGATGCGCCTCAAGGAAGGCAACGAGTGGAAATCCATTGCCCTGCTCGGCGGCTTTGCCGAAGTGGAAGCCGATGAAGTCACCGTGCTGGTAAACGGAGCCGAGCTCGGCAGCAAGATCGATGCCACGGCTGCTGAAACCGCTTACGAAACGGCCAAGCAGGCCGCTGAGGTGTATGAGGGCAAACCGCCCAGCACCGAAAAACTCAAGGCTCAGCAGAGCCTGCTACGGGCCCGGGCCTGGCTGCAGGCCAGCCAGCCAGCGACCTAAGAGCTTTCAGACCGAGCTGAACCTCCACTCACTGTCCAAATTCCCAGCCCGTCCCCTGGACGGGCTTTTCTGTGTTGCCAGCAATGGGCAATCTGGCCAGCGTCGGGCAAACCTGATCGCCCCATCCCAAGTACAAAAAAGCGCCCCGGGCAGGGCGCTGGCTGGTGAAGCTGAGGGCCAGGGGAGCGCGGCTGGAGCTCAGGCGGTACCGCAGAAGGTGACGTCGGGGAATTTGCCCTTGGCCTCATCGAGGCTCTTGCCCTTGCCCTCCTCCTGCCAGTAGTTGATCACCTCGGTGGCCTTGTTGAGGATCTCCACCCGTTCGTTGTCAGTGATCCAGCTCTTGGCCTCAAGCTCGGTCTTGAGGGTTTCCCAGGCATCTTCTCGGGGCCAGAAGAAGTAGGCGGTGAGCGGGCTGGGGCCCCCGCCAACGATCTGATCCACGGCTAGGGCCACGTTGTCGGGCAGCCAGAGGATCTTCAACAGGAACCGGCCCTCGTCGGCCTTCGGGGTGTAACCGGAAGGAACCCCATCCTCGTCGATGGTGGCCGTGGCGAGGGCAGCACTGCCGCCACGCATCACCGGGCGACCCTCCGTGGGCTCAGCAGCGGCCACGGCCGCCCCGGCCTCTGGCGCGGTGCTCAATGACCCGGGGTCGCTGGCTGTCATGGTGTCGGCGCTCAAGACAACAGATCAAACAACCAACCTACCAGCCACACCTCCCCCTCACCCGGACCAGACACCGGCGCTGGCAGGCTTGGGATATCGATCCCCCGGGCAGCTCGTGGCCTTCGCTCCATCCACCGCACCGCTGCCCGATCCGGCTGCAGCGGTGCTGCTGTTCGACATTGACGGGGTGATCCGTGATGTGGGTGGCAGCTATCGCCGGGCCCTGGCCGAAACGGTGCGTCACTACAGCGGCTGGCGGCCTGACGCGGCCACGATCGACAGCCTCAAGACCGAGGGCCTCTGGAACAACGACTGGGAGGCCAGCCTGGAGCTGTTGCGCCGCCGCGGCCTCGGCGGGCCAGGCCAGCCGCCACTGCCGGCGTTTGCTGACCTGGTGGAGGTGTTCAGCGGATTCTATTTCGGCGGCGACCCGGCCGGGGATCCCGCCGACTGGACCGGTTTCATCGGCAGCGAGCCGCTGCTGGTGGAGCCGCCCTTCTTTTCCCGGCTCACGGCCGCCGGTATCAGCTGGGGCTTTGTGAGCGGCGCTGAGCCTCCCTCCGCCCGCTATGTGCTTGAGCAACGGCTCGGGCTGCACCAGCCCCCCCTGATCGCCATGGGCGATGCCCCGGACAAGCCGGACCCCACCGGGCTGCTGTCGCTGGCCGACCAACTGGTGCGGGACCGGGGCGGCCCGGGGCTGGGCCGCGGTGCGCCGCCGGTGGCCTACCTGGGTGACACCGTGGCCGATGTGGTGACGGTGGTGAATGCCCGCCGCCGCTGCCCAGACCAGCGCTTTGTGGCCCTGGCCGTGGCGCCGCCCCACCTGCATGGCGATGGCGCTGCCCGTACCGCCTACGAGGCGCAGCTGCACGCAGCCGGCGCCGACCGGGTGCTGGCCAGCACCGAGGCGGTGGTGGAGGCCCTCAGCTGCTGAATAGCTTCAGGGGGCGTCAGCGCTCCATCGCCGCCGGGGCCTTGAGCGCGGCGGCCGTGAGGTTCTCGTGGCCATGGTCAGTCACGGCCACGTCGTCCTCAATGCGAATGCCGATGCCCTTCCAGCGCTCCTCAATCGCTGGCTGGCCCTCAGGCAGCGGCAACCGGTCGCTCACATAGAGCCCAGGCTCCACCGTGAGCACCATCCCCGGTTCAAGTGCCATGGGGTGCTCGCCCAGGCGATAGGCGCCCACGTCGTGCACATCCAGTCCCAACCAGTGGCCGGTGCGGTGCATGTAGAGGTGACGGTAGGCGCCCTGCTCGATCACCCCGTCCACCGAGCCCGCCAGCAGACCCAGCTCCAGCAGCCCCTCCACAAGCACCCGCAGGGCCGTCCCGTGCACGCCCTCGGCCGTGAACCCCGGCGCCACCGAGGCCACAGCCGCCTCCTGGGCCGCCAGCACGAGCTCATAGAGCGCCCGCTGCTCGCTCGTGAAGCGACCGTTGATCGGGAACGTGCGGGTGACGTCCCCGTTGTAGTAGTCGGCCAGCGAGCAGCCGGCGTCGATCAGCAGCAGGTCGCCATCGCGCAGGGGGGCGTTGTTGGCGGTGTAGTGCAGCACGCAGGCGTTGTCGCCGCCAGCCACGATCGAGCCGTAGGCCGGCCCCCGCGCGCCCTGCTCCAGGAAGTGCTGCTCGATCACCGCCTGCACCTGGCGCTCATTGAGGCCGGGCCGGGCCACCTGGCGGGCCAGCTCGTGGGCCTCGGCCGAAATGCGAGCCGCTTCGCGCATCCGCTCCAGCTCTTCGGGGCCCTTGCGCAGGCGCAGGCCGTGCAGGATCGGGCAGGGGGCCACCAGCCCCAGGGCGGCATGGCCGCTGCGGGGGGCGCGGTCGAGCTGGCGGGCCCAGGCCGCCAGCACCAGGGGCTCCACCGCCGGGTGCCGGCCCACCCGGAAGGCGATGCCCTCGGCCCCCTGGAGGTAGTCGCCGAGGCGCTGCTCCAGTTCCTCAAGCGGGTGTGCCAGATCGGCCCCGAACCGGGCCACGGCCCCCTCGGTGCCCCAGCGGAAGCCGGTCCACACCTCGGCGCTGGGCTCCTTGGGGGCCACAAACAACACATAGCGCTCACCCGCCGGCCGGTGCGGCAGGAACAGGGCGACGGCATCGGGCTCATCAAAGCCGGTGAGATACCAGAAGTCGCTGTTCTGGCGGAAGGGCCACTCGCAGTCGGCGTGGTGCACCGCCAGCGGTGCCGCCGGCATCACCGCTGCGGCCCCACCCAGCTGCTCGAGAAAGCGCTGCCGCCGCCGGGCGTGGATGGTCTCGGGCGGGACGTCAGGCGAGGGATGGTCCAACAGGCTGGCGGGAAGGTCAAGGGTCCCAGTCTGGGCCAGGGCTCCCAAGGCGTGCGGGAGCAAGACCTGTGCGCACGCCGCCCGTGGCACTGGCGGTGCTCTGCTGCGTCCTGGCAATCGTGATCGATGAACCTAGAATGGGTAATCCATCACTGGCTGCCCAGTCAGCAGGCAGAGTTCCTGGAGCCATGGCCCCAGCACCAGCCACCCCCCCATGAAGGCCCAGCCAGCCCTGAACGCCCAGCCAACCAGAACCGCGCAGCCAGGGGATGACATCCGCGCATGAGTGACCTGGTGGTCCTGGCCCTGTTGGTGCTGGCCGTGATCATGGGCTCTGCGCTCTGCTCAGGAGTGGAGGCCGCTCTCCTCACAGTGAATCCGGTGCGGATCCACGAGCTGGCGACGCGGCCAAGGCCGGTGGGCGGTGCCAGGCGACTGGAGCAGCTGCGCCAGCGGCTGGGCCGGACCCTGGCCGTGCTGGTGATCGCCAACAACGGCTTCAACATTTTCGGCAGTCTGATGCTGGGAGGCTATGCCGCCCACCTGTTCGAACAGCGCGGCGTGGCGGGCATCGCCCTGCCGGCGTTTTCCATTGGCCTCACCGTGCTGGTGATCCTGCTGGGGGAAATCCTGCCCAAGGCGATCGGCAGCCGGCTGGCCCTGCCGGTGGCCCTGGCCAGTGCGCCACCCCTGCACTGGATCGGGGTGCTGATGGCCCCGCTGGTGCTGCTGCTGGAGCGTCTGCTGCCCGCCATCACCCGGGAAAACGAGATCAGCACGGACGAGGACGAAATCCGCCTGTTGGCCCGTCTCGGCTCCCAGAAAGGGCAGATCGAGGCCGACGAGGCGGCGATGATCGCCAAGGTGTTTCAGCTCAACGACCTCACAGCCCGCGATCTGATGACGCCGCGCGTGGCGGCGCCCACCCTGGCGGCCGACACCCCCCTGGATGGGGTGCGTGCCACCCTGCTGGCCAACCACGCCTCCTGGTGGGTGGTGCTGGGGGACGAGGTGGATGAAATCGTGGGGGTCGCCAGCCGCGAACGCCTGCTCACGGCCCTCCTGGAAGGAGGAGGCGGGCTCACCCCCGCCCAGCTGAGCGAGGCGGTTGAATTCGTACCGGAGATGATCCGGGCAGACCGCCTGCTCACCGGCTTCCGGCGCAACAGCGGCGGGGTACGGGTGGTGGTGGATGAATTCGGGGGCTTTGCCGGGGTGATCGGCGCTGAAGCCGTGCTGGCCGTGCTGGCGGGCTGGTGGCGGCCCAGCCACAACGCTGCCGGGGAGTCGGCGGGATGAGCAGAAGTGCGCCCCACACCCCAGAGCGCTGCCGACTGCTGTTGCGCCAGTGGCGCGGCCAGCTGAGCCTCACCCCCCGGGAGCAGAGCCTGCTGGCCGGGGCATTGGTGGGTCTCGACCGCCAGCTGGAGCGCCTGGAGCAGGGCCAGCTGCGCCTGGCCGTGTTCGGCCGGGTGGGTGTGGGCAAGTCGAGTCTGGTCAATGCCCTGGTGGGGGAGGCCGTCTGCACCACCGACGTGGCCCATGGCAGCACCCGCCATCAGCGGGCCACAACCTGGCAGCAGCCGGTGCCAGGCCTGCAGCAGCTGGAGCTGGTGGACACACCCGGCATCGATGAAATCGGCGGGGCGGCCCGTTCCCGTCTGGCCCAACGGGTGGCCCGGGGCGCCGACCTGGTATTGCTGGTGCTCGATGGCGACCTCACCAGCGTCGATCAGGACGCCCTCCTGCCCCTGCTGGCCAGCGGCAAGCCGCTGCTGCTGGTGCTCAACCGCAGTGACTGCTGGCCGGAAGCGGAGCGCCAGGCCCTGGAGACCAGCATCCGGCGGAGGCTGGGCACGCTGTTGCCGGGTGGAGCTGCACACCTGGAGCTGGTGGCCGTGGCGGCGGCACCGCGCCGCCCCCGGCTGCTGGCCGATGGGCGTGCACGCACTGATGCCAGTGCCCCCGAAGTGGAGCCGCTGCGCCGCCATCTGCTCGCCCTGCTGGAGCAGCAGGGCGAGCTGTTGCTGGCCCTCAACAGCCTGCAGGCGGCGGACCACCTGCAGCGCCAGCTGCAGCACGACCGACTGCGTCGCGGCCGCCGCAGTGCCCAGGGGCTGATCGGCCGCTACGCCGCCCTCAAGGCCACGGGGGTAGCCGCCAATCCGCTGGTCCTGCTCGATCTCGCCGGCGGCCTGGCCTGTGACACTGCCCTGGTAGCCCAGCTCTGCCGGCTGTACGGCCTGCCCGTGGACGGTCCGGCAACGCGCCAGCTGCTCGGAGAGCTGTCCCGCCAGAACGCCCTGTTGGGGGGTGCCCAGCTGGGGATCCAGATCCTGCTGGGTGCCCTGCGTCAGCTGCTTCTGTTGGCGGCCCCGTTCAGCGCAGGCATGAGCCTGGCGCCGGCAGCGCCGGTGGCGGTGGCCCAGGCGGCCCTGGCCGTGCACACCACCCGGCGCACGGGACGGTTAGCCGCCCGGGAACTGCTGCGCCGCGGCCAGCGCGGCGGCCAGCCCGGCGCCCTGCTGCGCCGCCTGGCCAGCAGCGACCCCCAGGTGCGCCGCTGGCTGCAGCACCGGCCGTTCGCGCTGGAGCGGCCGTGAGTGTGGCCCTGCTGGGCACCAGCGCCGACCCGCCCAGCTGCGGCCACCAGGCCCTGCTGGAGGGACTGCTGAACCACTTCCCGCGGGTGGCCACCTGGGCGAGCGACAACCCGAGCAAACGCCATGGCGCTGCCCTGGAGCAGCGGGCGGCGCTGCTGGCCGTGCTCGTGCGGGCGATCGGCAATCCCCGCCTGGAGCTGGTGCAGGAGCTGAGCAGCCCCTGGGCGATCACCACCCTGCATAGGGCCGCCCAGCGATGGCCCCGGGAGGAGCTGGTGTTCGTGGTGGGCAGCGATCTGGCCGGCCAGATTCCCAGCTGGAAGGAGGCCGAAGCCGTCCTGCGCAGCTGCCGGCTGGCGATCGTGCCCCGCTCGGGCTGGCCTTTGGCCCCGGAGGCGATCAGCCAGTTGCGCCAGCTCGGGGCCCGGGTGCAGACCCTCCCCCTGGAGATCCCTGCCACGGCCAGCTCCACGATCCGCCAGCAGCCCCAGCCCGACCAGGTGCCCGCCGCCGTCTGGCCCGTGCTGCTGGAGCACAATCTCTACGGCCTCGCCACCCGCCCCTGATGCGCCTCG
Source organism: Prochlorococcaceae cyanobacterium (assembly GCA_040399225.1). Taxonomy (GTDB): domain Bacteria; phylum Cyanobacteriota; class Cyanobacteriia; order PCC-6307; family Cyanobiaceae; genus NIES-981. Next base: position 7,403 of record JBBASN010000037.1, read on the forward strand.
CCCTGGCCCAACTCAATCCGGTGGTGGGCGATCTGGCGGGCAACGGCGAACGAATCCTGGCGGCCTGTGGGCGCGCCGCCGCCCAGGGCGCCGATCTGGTGCTCACCCCCGAACTCTCCCTCTGGGGCTACCCACCCCGGGATCTGCTGCTGCTGCCGGCCCGAATGGCCCTCCAGGCCCTGGCCCTCGATCAGCTGGCTGCGGGGCTGGCGGCCACACCTGGCCTGCCGCCGGTGCTGGTGGGCATGGCCGAGCCCTGTCGGGAGAGCGGCCTGCCCAATCTGCACAACGCCGTGGCCCTGGTGGAGGCCGGCGGCTGGCGGGTGGTGGCCCGCAAGCAGCTGCTGCCCAGCTACGACGTGTTCGACGAGCGGCGCTACTTCCGGCCTGCCACCGACTCCGCGCTGCTGGAGCTGGCCTGCCGGGGCCGCATCTGGCGGCTGGGGCTCACCATCTGCGAAGACCTTTGGGTGGAAGAAGAATTGCAGGGCCAGCGGCTGGTGGGCCCCGATCCGATCGCGGCACTGCTGCCCCTGCGGCCGGATCTGCTGCTCAACCTCTCCGCCTCCCCCTTCAGCCAGGCCAAGACCAGCCTGCGCCGCCAGCTGGCCAGCCGGGCCGCCGGCCGGCTCGGCTGCCCGGCGGTGTACCTGAACCAGGTGGGCGGTCACGACGAGCTGGTGTTCGACGGCGCCAGCTTCGTGGTGGATGCCGGCGGCGCCCTGCTCTGCCGCCTGCCCTGCTGCCAGGAGGCGGTGACGCTGTGGGATGCCGCCGCGGCCCGAGGCCCCGGCGATGAGGGCAGCAGCCTGGCCGCGGAGCCGGAGCCCCTGGAGCAGTTGTTCCGAGTGCTGGTGCTGGGGGTGCGCGACTACGCCGGCACCTGCGGTTTCCAGCAGGCCCTGCTGGGCCTCAGTGGCGGCATCGATTCGGCCCTGGTGGCGGTGATCGCCGCTGCGGCCCTGGGGGCTGACCAGGTGGAAGCGCTGCTGCTGCCCTCCCCCTGGAGTTCGGCGGGCTCGATCGACGACGCCCTGGCCCTGGCCGCCCGGCTCGGCCTGCGCACCCACACCCTGCCGATCGCCGGCCTGATGGCCGGCTTCGATCAGGCCCTGGCACCGGCCCTGGGGGGGGAGCCCGCCGGCGTCACGGCCGAGAACCTGCAGTCGCGGATCCGCGGCACCCTGTTGATGGCCATGGCCAACCAGCAGGGCCAACTGCTGCTCTCCACCGGCAACAAGAGTGAGCTGGCCGTGGGCTACTGCACCCTCTATGGCGACATGAACGGCGGCCTGGCCGTGATCGGCGACGTGTACAAGAGCCGGGTGTTCGAGCTCTGCGCCTGGTTGGACTCGCCAGCGTCCGCCAGCTGCCGTGCCGACCTGGGCCTGCCGACCAGCGGCGAGCTGGTGGGGGCCGCGATCCGGCACAAGCCCCCCAGCGCTGAGCTGCGGCCCGACCAGCGCGACAGCGATTCCCTGCCGGACTACGCCCTGCTCGACCCCCTGCTGGAGGCCCTGGTGGAGCAACGCCACAGCCCCGAGCAGTTGCGGGCCGAAGGCCGGGACGGGGAGCTGGCCGAACGGGTGATGGGCCTGCTGCGCCGGGCGGAATTCAAGCGCCGCCAGGCCGCACCTGTGCTGAAGGTGAGCGGCCAGGCGTTCGGCAGCGGCTGGCGGATGCCGATTGCCGCCCGCTGAGCCAGGCTGAGGGGGCACGCGCAAGCTCCATGGCCACCCCATCCACCTTCAGCGCCCCGATGGCCAGTATCGGCGTGCCCAGCGAGATCAAACGCGACGAGCGGCGGGTGGCCCTCACCCCCGACGGCGTGAGCGAACTGGTGGCCCAGGGCATGGAGGTGCGCGTGCAGGCCGGCGCCGGCCAGGGGGCGGGCATCAGCGATGACAGCTTTGCCGCCGCCGGAGCCCGCCTGGTGAGCCAGGAGGAGGCCTGGGGGGCCCATCTGGTGGTGAAGGTGAAGGAACCCCAGCCCGAGGAGTTCCCCTTCCTGCGTGCCGACCTGGTGCTGTTCACCTATCTGCACCTGGCGGCCTATCCGGAGGTGGGCCGGGCCCTGCTGGATGCAGGCACCACCGGCGTGGCCTACGAAACCGTCCAGCTGGAGGACGGCAGCCTGCCCTTGCTGGCGCCGATGAGCGAAATCGCCGGCCGCCTGGCGGCCCAGGTGGGGGCCCACCTACTGGAGAAGCCCCACGGCGGCCGCGGCATCCTGATCGGCGGCTGCACCGGCGTGCGCCCTGCGCGGGTGGTGGTGCTCGGAGCCGGCAGCGTGGGCTGGAACGCCGCCCGCATCGCCGCAGCGATGGACGCCGAGGTGCTGCTGCTGGATCGCTCGCCCCAGCGCCTCCGCCAGCTGGAGGCCGATCGCCGCGGCAGGCTGGTGAGTCTGGTGAGCAGCCCCAGCCTGATCGAGCGCCATGTGCCCGGCGCCGACCTGCTGATCGGCGCCGTGCTCACCCCCGGTGGTCGGGCGCCCACGCTGGTGGATGAGGAGCTGGTGAAGCAGATGAAACCGGGCTCGGTGATCGTGGACGTGGCCATTGATCAGGGGGGCTGCATTGCCACCAGCCGGGAGACCACCCACACCGATCCGGTACACACCCTGCATGGGGTGCAGCACTACGCGGTGGGCAACATGCCCGGAGCCGTGCCCTTCACCTCCACCGAGGCCCTGGTGAGCGTGACCCTGCCCTACATCCTGGTGATGGCCGGCCGCGGCCTCACCGAGGCGGTCACGGACCGTCCCGAGCTGCTCTCCGGACTGAACACCGTCAATGGGGCCGTCTGCCATCCCGGCGTGGCCCGAGCCCTGGGGGTGGCCACCCGCCACCCGATGGCCTGCCTGCGCTGATGCTCAACCCGGCACGCATCCGCATCCTGGCGGTGGGCAAGGTGCGCAAGACCTGGGTGCGTGAGGGGCTGGCCACCTATGGCAAGCGGCTGCCGGGGCTCACGCTGCTGGAGCTGCGCGAGAGCACCCCCGAGCGGGAGGCCGAGACCCTGCTGGCCGAGCTGCGCGGCGACGAGCAGCTGGTGGCCCTCAGTGAGGAGGGGCTGACCCTGGGATCGGCCCAACTGGCCGGGCGCCTGCGCGACTCGGGCTCGGGCCGGCTGGCCTTCGTGATCGGCGGGGCCGATGGGCTCAGCGCTCGCATCAAGCAGCGGGCCGCCTGGACCCTCAGCCTCTCGCCGCTCACCTTCCCCCACGATCTGGCGCGGCTGCTGCTGCTGGAGCAGCTCTACCGGGCCCAGACGATCCTGCAGGGAGGGCCCTATCACCGGGGTTGAAGCCACTGCAGCGGCGGTAAGGGCCGCTGCAGGGCAGCCAGGGCAATCCCCTCCCGCAGGGCCAGAACCAGCCCGGCGGCCTCGCTGTAACTGGCTGCCGGCAGCACATCCAGGCCCAGTGCCGCCGCATTCACCTGCAGCACACAGGGGTTGTCCACGGCGATCAGCGGCACCCCCCGCTCGGCGCAGGCCAGCACAGCCGCCCCACCCAGGGCATCGGCGGGAGCCACCACGGCGCCGATCTGCTCGGGCCGGAGCACCCCGGAATCCTCCCAGACGCCGCTAGCTGGGTGGGCCACCAGGTCGGGGGCCCGGCTCAACCCCACCAGCACACAGGCCAGGAAGGTGTGGCCCAGTTCCTCAGCGGCAGCGCGGGGGTCGAGCTCGGCGCTGGGCGGCAGGGGACTGAGAGCAGGGGCGTGGGCGCAGGGAATGCCGAGGTGCCGGGTGAGCAGGTGACTGATCACCGCCTCGGCGCCGGCGAGGGCATCCACACCGCTGCCGCCGCGGTAGGCCGCCAGCGCCTCGCTGGCGTGATCCTCCGGAAAGCGCGCCACCACGGCGATGGCCGTGGCACCGGCGCGCAGCAGGGCATCGCCGGCGCGCAGCAGGGCATCGGGGCGTCCCAGGCGCCCCCAGCTGGCCCCGCTGGGGCCCAGCTCCAGGCTCACCTCAAGGGGAGCGTCGGTGCTGAGCACCGGCCCGATCTCCAGGCCCAGGCTGGCCCGGCAGGCGTCCGCCACCTGCAGGTGGCGCAGGCGCAGCTCAGGTTCGATGCCGGCGTCGAGCAGCAGGCCCAGCCGCTGGCGCCGAACCGGCCGCAGGGCCAGATCGCCACCGGCGAAGCGATCGAGGGCCGAACCCTCCACATAGTGGATGCGCCGGTCACTCCAGTACAGGGAGGCTCCATTCAGCACATTGGGATGGGTGATCAGACAGCCACTGGCAGCCGCCAGCAGCCGCGCCACCGGCAGGCCATCGCCTGCGTATCCCCCCAATTCACAGCCGATGCCGGTGGGAATCACCAGCAGGGTGGGCATCGGCAGGGCGGATTGGGCCTCTCCAGTCATCCCCGCCAGTCCCCCTCAGGACCTTCTTCCACCTCCACCACGGCCTCAATCCACAACTCCAGGCCGGACGTGGCCGTGATCGCCCAGCGCAGGGGACGGCCGTGCCCGGACAGGGCAGCTTCAATGGCCGGACGCAGCGGGCCCTCCGGGCGATCCAGCTGCAGGTGCAGGCAGCGCAGGCTCAGGGCCATCAACAGCTGGACCTCACTTCTGGAACTGGCCGAACTGGGCCTCGTAGAGGGCGTCCTCCATGCCGGCCTGGAGCTTCAGATCACTGCGGGGAAAGGCCACACACAGCAGGGCATAGCCCTGCTGCTGCAGCTCGGCCTTCACGCCCATGGCATCGGGCTGGTGCACGCTGCCCTCGCTGAGCAGGGCGGCACAGGTGGTGCACACCCCGGAGCAGCAGGAACTGGGCAGCTCCACGCCGGCGGCCTCAGCCGCGGCGAGCACGGTCTGGTCGTCGCTGCAGGTGAAGGTGTGGCTGACGCCGTTGATCGTGGCAACAACGGTGTAGCTGGCAGTCATGGGGCTCAGGCCGGCAGGGCCCCATCTTCCGTGATCGCCGTCCACTGGCTGGGGTGGGGAGCCAGGTATTCCGGCGGTGTGTCGCCCGCGTCGGCCGGCGCGGCGGTGAGGGCGAAATCGACGGCAATCGAGCAGCGCAGGACATCGTCGTCCTCATTCGCCAGAACGGCATGGTCAAGACAGGCGGGAAAGAGCAGCAGCAGACCCGCCCGGGGGGCCACGTCCTGCCAGGGCTGGTTCCAGGGGGAGGGGGCCAGCGGGCCGCCATGGCCGACCGCCATGCCGGGCACGAGCTCATTCGGCTGACGCTGGGGCCAGCAGCGCAGCACCCCGCAACGGCCGCTGCCGTCACCCGTGAGGTAGTACACCGCGCTGAGATGGGCGTTGGGGTGGTGGTGGCGCCCCACCACCTGGCCCGGTTCACTCAGCACGGGCCAGCAGCGCTGGATGTGCAGGGCCACCCGGCGGGTATCAAAGCCCAGTTGGGCCAGGTAAGCCTGGGCCTGGCTGGCGATCTCGCCCAGCAGGGGGGCAAACAGGGGATGGCGATGCAGCTGCCACACGCCGTTGAGGTCTCCGGTCCAAGCGCAGCCCGGATCAGGATTGCTCTGGGCCGACCCGCGCAGCTCCAGCAGGGTCTGCAGCTGGCATGCCAGATCGAGGGGATCGGGTCGCAGCTGCACTTGCCCCAACGCCACGGGGAACAGGGGCTGGATCTGCAGCGCTCCCGGCGCGGGCACGGGCAGGGACATGGGGCAGGGGCGTGACACCCCAACTCTGGGGTGCTGCCGGCCGGCGGGTCGGAGGGGCGCCGCGCCCGCTGGGCGGGCAATGCGCCCCACCGATCCCGCCGGCCGGCAGACCAACAGGGGGCATGCAGCGGAGGGAGAGCTGCTGCTGCAGGCTTTGGGGCCGGGAACGCAGGTGCCTACAGGCGGCTCCAAGCCCCGGGATGGGCAAAACCCCTGGGCTCCTGAAGCCATGTTGCACGCACAGCGTGCGTGACGGCCGAAGGATCTCAGGGGTTTGAAGCTACCGGGAGCGCTCTGGTGGGTTGGGCTCAGCCCATCGCCGATGCGCCGCCCACCACTTCCAGGATCTCCTGGGTGATGGCGGCCTGACGGGCCTTGTTGTAGTCCAGCGTCAAGGTCTTGGCGAGGGCCTTGGCGTTGTCGCTGGCGTTGTTCATGGCCGTCATCCGGCTGGCCAGCTCGGAGGCAGCGGCTTCCTGGAGGGAGCGCAGCAGCTGGTTCTGCAGATAGAGGGGCAACAGTGCATTGAGCAGCTGCTCAGGGCTCTGCTCGAACACGATGTCCGAGGGCAGGGCCGGTGCCGCATTGGCCGAGGAACCAGGTTCCACCACCAGACGACCTTCCCGGGTGGTGAGACGGAAGATCTCATCCTCAGGGGTGGCGATTCCCTGGGGCTCCAGGGGCAGCAGGGTCTGGATCACCGGCCTGGAGCTCACCAGGTTGATGAACTTGGTGAAGATGATCTCCACCCGGTCGGTGGAGGCCGAAAGGAACTCGGCCAGGATCTCGTTGGCGATGCCACGGGCCTCTTCGGCGTTGGGCACCTGCTCCAGGCCGGTGAAGGTGGCCCGGATTGAGTACTGGCTGGCGCGGTTCTGGAAGTAGGTGATCGCCTTGCGGCCGATCAGCACCAGATCCACCGCATAGCCCTGGCCGGTGAGTTCCACGTGGCGCTGCTCGGTGCGCTTGATGATGTTGGCGTTGTACCCGCCGCACAGACCCCGGTCGCCGGTGACGGCCAGCAGGGTGATGGTCTGCACCGGACGCTCCTCCAGCAGGGGGGCATCCACATCCTCAAAGCGCATGCGCGACTGGAGGTTCTCCAGCACGCGGGCTAGGCGGTCGGCGAAGGGCCGGCTGCGCAGCACTTGTTCCTGGGCGCGGCGCACTTTGGCGGCCGCCACCAGGCGCATGGCCTCGGTGATCTTGCGAGTGTTCTTGACCGAACTGATGCGGTCGCGGATTTCCTTGAGGTTGGCCATCTGAGTGTTCTCCTCAGACGGTGGCGAGCATGGTCGACTTCACTTCGGCGATGGCGTCCTTGAGCATGGCCTCAGACTCGTCGCTGAGTTGCTTCTCGGACATCACCTTGGTGATGAAGTCGGCCTTGTTGGTCTTGAGATAATCGCGCAGTTCGCGGCAGAACTCCACAACCGACTCCACGGGCACCTCGTCGATCATGCCCTTCACGCCCGCATACACCACGGCCACCTGCTCAGCCAGGTTCAGGGGGCTGAACTGGGACTGCTTGAGAATTTCGCGGAGCCGCTTGCCCCGGGCCAGCTGGGCCTGAGTGGCGGCGTCGAGGTCGGAGGCGAACTGGGAGAAGGCGGCCAGCTCATCGAACTGGGCCAGCTCCAGCTTGAGGGTGCCGGCAATCTTCTTGATGGCCTTGGTTTGGGCGGCACCACCCACCCGGCTCACGGAGATGCCCACGTTGATGGCGGGACGCAGACCGGAGTTGAACAGGTCGGAGCTGAGGAACACCTGGCCGTCGGTGATCGAAATCACGTTGGTGGGGATGTAGGCCGACACGTCACCAGCCTGGGTTTCGATGATCGGCAGAGCGGTCATCGAGCCCTTGCCCATCGCATCGCTCAGCTTGGCGGCCCGCTCGAGCAGACGGCTGTGGCAATAGAACACGTCGCCGGGGTAGGCCTCACGGCCGGGGGGACGGCGCAGCAGCAGCGACATCTGGCGGTAGGCCTGGGCCTGCTTGGTGAGGTCGTCGTAGATCACCAGGGTGGCCTTGCCCTTGTACATGAACGACTCAGCCAGGGCCGCGCCGGTGTAGGGAGCCAGGTACTGGAGGGCGGCGGACTCGGAGGCGCTGGCAGCCACCACAATCGTGTAGTCGAGGGCGCCCTTCTCGCGGAGCACTTCCACCACGTTCGCCACGGATGCGGCCTTCTGGCCCACGGCCACGTAGACACAGACAACGTCTTCGCCCTTCTGGTTGATGATCGTGTCGATCGCGATGGCGGTCTTGCCGGTCTGGCGGTCGCCGATGATCAGCTCGCGCTGACCGCGGCCAATTGGGATCATCGCGTCGATGGCGGTGATGCCCGTTTGCATGGGCTCATGCACCGACTTGCGCTGGATGATGCCAGGCGCCATCGATTCGATTAGACGGGTTTCGGTGGTGGCGATGTCACCCTTGCCGTCGATCGGTTGACCGAGGGAGTTGACCACCCGGCCCAGCATCGCGTCGCCCACGGGCACAGCAGCGATTTTGCCGGTGGCCTTGACGGTGCTGCCCTCCTGGATGCCGCGACCCTCGCCCATCAGCACCACGCCGACGTTGTCGTCTTCGAGGTTGAGGGCGATGCCCTCGGTGCCGTCCTCGAACTGCACCAGCTCACCGGCCATCACCTGCTGCAGGCCGTAGACGCGGGCGATGCCGTCGCCGATCTGCAACACGGTTCCGACGTTGCTGACCGAAACCGATTTGTCGTAGTCCTCAATCTGCTGCTTGAGGATGGCGCTGATCTCGTCGGGGCGGATGGAAACCATGGTGGGAAGTCCCCGCAGGGGGATTGGATGGGAGGAGGAGGGTGAAGCCGAAAGGCAGGGGGCGGGCTAGCTCACCTTGGCGAGCGCCAGGCCGAGGCGACGAACCTGGCCGGAGAGGCTGGCGTCGATCACGCGTGAACCCATGCTCACGACGAAGCCACCGATCAGAGCGGGGTCGACCTTGAGGTCGAATTCCACGTCCTTGGTGCCGGCAATAGCGCGCACCTTGGTGTTGAGTTGTTCCTGCTGCTCATCACTGAGCGCTGTGGCCGAGGTCACCTGGGCCAGGGTGATGCCCCGCAATTGGCGGTACAGCTCCAGAAAACGGATCAACACCGCATCGAGCACGGCAATCCGCTGGCGGTCGGCCAGGAGCTTGAGCAGGTTCTGAACCGACGGTGTGAGCTGATCGGCGAACAGCTTGGCGAGGGCAGCCTTTTTGGCCTCTGGTTCGAGCACGGGCGAACCCATGGCCGCCCGCAGTTCAGGGCTCTCGTTCCAGAGAGCGAGCAGTTCACGGGCCTGCTCGGCAACCGTATCGGTCTCCTTACGTGATTCGGCCACCTGCAGCAGGGCCTCGGCGTAGGGGGTGGCAATCGTGTTGAGGACTGGCATCAGGCGTTCCCCAGGGTGTTGATGGACTGGTCGATCAAGCGAGCCTGAGCCCCCTCATCGAGCTTGCCGGGCAGGGTGGCAAGGGCCTTCTCGATGGCCTGACGGGCAGCTTCACGGCGCAGCATGTCGGAAACCCGAGCTGCCTCGGCATTCAGATCGGCGGAGGCATCTTCCTTGAGCCGGGCCATCTCCTCGATCGTGCGGCGCTCACTCTCGTCGCGCACGGACTGGGCCCTGGCGAGGCCATCGGCGCGGATCTGCTGGGCTTTCTGTTGGGCGGCCTGGAGATCCTGCTGGGCCTTGGCCACAGCAGCGGTGCCCGTCTTCAAGCGATCTTCGGCATCACTGAGGTCGGCGAGGATGGCCTGCCTGCGGCGGTCCAGCATCCCCCCGAGGAAACCGCGCAGGAACCAGGTGAGCACCCCGATCACAATGACCAGGTTGATCAGGTTGGTCTCGAAAAGGTTGAGATTGAGACCGAAACCGCCGTGGTGGGCAAACAGCACGGTGGCCAGAGATTGGGTGGTCATTGGGCGGCCAGCAGACGGTCAACGATCAGAGAACCGAGCTGATCAGCCTCGACTTTCAGGGATGCAAGCGCTTGATCCTTCTCGGCCTCAATCTCCCGGCGGGCTTTCTCACGCACGGCAATGGCCTCAGCCTGGGCCGTGGAAAGGGCCTCGCGGTAGAGCTTGTCGGACTCCTGCTCAGCCTCGACGATCAGCTTCTGAGCATCCTGCCTGGCTTCCTTGAGTTGTTCGGTGAGATCAGCTTCCAGCCGCTGTGCCTGGGCCAGCTGCTGCTTGGCTTCAGCGCGACTGGTGGTGACGAAGCCCTCGCGCTCTTCCACGGTGCGACCGACTGGACGGAAGAACAGGGCATTGAGAATGAAGGTGAGGAGCACCACCTGCACCGCCATCAGCGGCAGGGTGGCATCAAGGTCGAACAGACCTCCCTCCGGGGCGCCGGAAGCGACGCCGGTGACGGCGTCAGCTGTGGCAAGCAGGAGCCAGCTGGTCATTAGGAAGGGATCGCCGGGGTGGACGGGGAAACAGTCACGTGGGGGACGGAGTCAGCACAGGGCGACCACCGCCCCCCTCCGTGAGTGATCAGCCGGCGAAGGGGTTGGCGAACAGCAGCACCAGGGCCACCACAAGGCCATAGATGGTGAGAGCTTCCATGAAGGCCAGGGACAGCAGCAGGGTGCCCCGGATCTTGCCTTCAGCCTCGGGTTGACGGGCAATGCCTTCCACAGCCTGACCGGCTGCGGTGCCCTGGCCGATACCAGGGCCAATGGCGGCGAGGCCCACGGCCAGAGCGGCGGCCAGTACGGAAGCGGCGGAGGTCAGATCACTCATTGGTGGAAAGGAGTTAGGGGAGCGCAGGGATGAGCGCGGAAAGGGCTGGAGCGCGGCCGGGACACTCCCCAAGGGGAGCGGGCCCGGTTCCACCCGGACCTGCGCGCGATGAGTTTGCCAGATCGGCGGACCGGTCCGGCTGAACGATTCAGTGGTGCTCTTCGTGCACGGCCTCGCCGATGTAGTTAGCGGCGAGGGTGGCAAAGATCAGGGCCTGGATGGCGGAGGTGAACAGGCCGAGGAACATGGCCGGAAGGGGCACAATCACCGGCACAAGGAAGGCCAGCACACCCACCACCAGTTCGTCAGCGAGGATGTTTCCAAACAGACGAAAAGATAGGGAGAGGGGCTTGGTGAAATCCTCAATGATCTTGAACGGGAGCATGATCGGCGTGGGCTCCACGTAGTACTCGAAGTAACGCAGACCCTTGCGGCTCAGGCCCGCATAGAAGTAGGCCAGGGACACCAGCAGTGCCATGGCCACTGTGGTGTTGATGTCGGCGGTGGGAGCGCCCAGTTCACCGTTGGGAAGTTCGATCAGCTTCCAGGGGATCAGGGCACCGCCCCAGTTGCACACAAAGATGAACAGAAAGAGGGTTCCGATGAAGGGCAGCCAGTCGCGGTAGGCCTTCTCGCCGATCTGCTCCCGGGCCAGATCGCGGATGTAGGTCCAGAGGAACTCGAGCAGGTTCTGCACCCCGCGCGGTTCACGCTCCATCCTGCGGGTACCCACCACCACCAAAGCGAGGAGAGCGCCGATCACCACCCAGGAGCTCAGGAAGACCTGACCATGGAGATTGAGTTTGCCGAGGTGCCAGTAAAACTGCTGGCCTACCTCCAGTTCGGCGAACGGCAGGGCAAGGGGCAAGGGAACCATGGGGTGAAGGGTGGTTCAGGGGGCGAGGACGGCCTGCAGCAGCAGGGCCGGCTTGTAGAGCAGGAAGCCGAGCAGGGCTGGCAACAACTCCAGGGCAGGAATGCGGGCTGCGGCCACAACCAGCAGGGCCGGTACAACGATCTGAAAGCGTCCCAGAGAGCGGGACTCAGGACCGATCCGGGCCACGCTGCGGGCCAGCAGACGCAGGTAGAGCAGTCCGCAAGATCCACCCAACAGCAGGCTGCGAGCAGCACTGGCACCGAACAGGGGCCAGGCGATCACGCTCACCACAAGGGTGAGCAGGAGGGTGGCCAGCAGCAGGCGGCGTTGCAGGCGGAGAAAGGGATCGGCGACTGTCAGATCGGCGGAATGCCGATCCACTGACGCCAGCACCGCTTCCCCATCCGCAGATGGCGTACCGGGGGAGCCGGCATCCGCTGCGAGGCTGATCTGCAAGTGCTGAGGGGCGTCAAAGCCCGGGCAACTTATCACGCTGCGTTAAGCAACCAGTTGCAGCACCTGCAGGGCCATCAGCCGGCGCGCCAGCCCACAACGCTCCTCGGCCGTGAACGGCAGCGGCAAGTCCGCCAGCGGCATGCCGGGGGCGGCTTCCACCGCCTGCATCAGCGCCAGGGCCGCCGGCTCGATGGTCAGTGGCAGAAGGTCTGGTCCCAGCAGATCCGTGGAGGGCCAGCCCCACAGGCAGCGGTTGCGCTGACCACTGGCGGCCAGCAGCACGCTGTCGTCCCCCCAGTCAGGCCGCTGCAGCGGCCCCTTGCTGAGAAAGAACTCGAAATGACTGATGTCGGGATCGAGGTCCTCGATCAGGGCCCAGCGCTCGTCCTGGGACAGGGATCGGGCCCGATCCAGCAACCCGCCGGTCAGCAGCCGGGCCGGATCCCAGACCTCAGGGTTGGAGAAACCGACAAAGTCAAGATCGACCTGGGCCACGAAGGCCATCAGGGTGTGGAGGTTGTAGCTGGTCTCCTGCGGGTGCAGGTACATATCCGCGAAGTTCACGTCCGCCTGGGTATCCAGGGCCCAGCGCTGCTCGTGATGGCGCCGCAGGCGATTGCTGGCTGGAAGCACAGAGAACAGCTCCCGGCCGAGCTGAATCGCCTCCGGGCCACTGCCCACCCCCAGACGGCTGAGGCTGCGCTGGGTGCGCTGGATCTCCCAGCGGCCGCCATCGGCATACAGAAAGAGGTGCAGAAACCCTCCCGGGCACAGCAGATCGGCCAGCGCCCGCAGGCCGAGTTCGGGCTCGCGCAGATGGTGGAGTACCCCAACCGAGTTGATGTAGTCGAAGGGGCCCTCCCCGGCCAGATCCAGCAGGCTGCGCTGTTCGAGCCGCAGGTTCTGCACCTGGGCGGCCGCGCCGGAACGACGGGTACGCTCCCGTGCCACCGCCAGGGCGCCAGCGCTGATATCCACCGCCAGCACCGAGGCGCCGGGGTTGAGATGGCAGAGGTAGTCGGTGCTCACGCCTGTGCCACAGCCGGCGTCGAGGATCCGCCAGGGCCGCGACTGTCCTCCAGCGACAGGAGGCAACACACCGGCGGCGAAGGCCCGGGCGCTGTCCACGCACCAGCGCCAGTTGTATCCAGGCGGCGGCCCGTCCTGTAAAGGATCCCCCGGATAGGGAAAGCGGTCGTAGAAGGCACTCACCACCGGAGTGGCGGCATCACGGGCGGACACGGTTACGGGGCGGCTGGGGCGAGCATTTCACGGCGCCGCTCCCCACGCTGCAAACATTTGTTCATGGCTCCCGGTCGGTTCAGGGGGCCAGCCGTAAGTTGGCCCAGCCCGGTTCGCTCTCGTCCATGACCGTGACCGCCAGCAGCGGCAGCACCAGGGTGGCGCCCCAGCGCTACGACACCTTGCCGCTCTCCAGCGTCCGTCAGGCCGAACAAGAGGACCGCTTCCCGGATGGGGGCGAGCTCAGCAGCCTCGTCACGTTCTTCGAGAGCGGTCAGCGCCGGGTGGAAGCCGCCCGCCGGATCTCCGAGAACGCCGAGTTCATTGTGGCCAAGGCCGCCAACCGGATTTTCACCGGTGGCACGCCACTGTCCTATCTGGACGCGCCCCTGCGGCCCGCCGCTGCGGCCGATGGCACACCGCTCGCCGCCGACCAGGCTGCCTTCCAGCGCTCGGTGCAGACCTTCGCCGGCGCCGCTGAGCGCAAGGGCAACCTGATCAGCCGGCTGCTGGAAGGCGCTGGCGGGGACGCCGACGTGCGGGTGGTGCTGCCCGGCGGCTTCAGTCCGATCGCCGTGGGCCGGTATGGCACTGCGCGGATGAAGAAGTCGATCCGCGACCTGGCCTGGTTCCTGCGCTACGTGGGCTACGCCCTGGTGGCCGGTGATCCCAGCATCCTCTCGGTGAACACCCGCGGCCTGCGCGACGTGCTCGAGAAGGCCTGCTCCCTGGCCGCCACCAACGTGGCCCTGCAGGAGATGC